>JANOXJ010000266.1:0-3872 GCA_031418455.1 Flavobacteriales bacterium
ATTGCCATTGCCATTAAAATAAATATGACCGTCAGCACCGTTATCGCAAGTTGGACCAACCGATGCTACAATGTCAAAAGCAAGTGCGCAAGTGTCTAAACATATGCCATTATCAAAATCTGCATCGGCATTATAATTAAGTGCCAATGGGTCGGTACAACCACCTACACCGCATTCGGTGGTGCCAAACTCAAAACCTGTTTGAAAAATGTAATCGCTCTCGCTCGATACATAATCAGGAAAACACTGCAAATTAAAAATTCCGCAAATACTGCCTGTATCAGGCAGAGTAATTTGCGCTAACAATATTTTTAAATCGGCCCCGGCAAGTGTATTGTCGGTGCTGCTGTTAGGTGCATTTATTACACCCAACCAACCACCGCCTATGTTGGAGTTAATGAGCAAATTGCCTGCTCCGTAAGGCGAGGTATTAAACACCGCATTTTTCCATGGCTGGTTGCTATCTTCTGCAGCATACAAATTGCCTGAGGAACCACTATTACAAGTATAATCTAAAGTAACATATGAGTCGTACTCCGCAGCCTCTAACTCTGCAGTGCTAAATATGGCGCAGTTAGCAGCATTGCCTAACACGCCACCTGCAGGGTGGTTCCATACTCCGCCTGTTACGTTTAGCACCAATGGTGCATTTCCATTTCCCGAAACGGCAGTAACCCTGTCGGTAGCATTGGTGCAATTAGCATATATGCGATAAGTGGAGTGGTCAGCAGGATAACCCTGTACACTGCTGTCATCGGTATAATAAAGTTCGGCAGATATGCTTAATACTTGTGCACTAACAACTGCTGAAAGGAGTGTAATAGCACATAAAGAAAGTAAAATTCTCTTCATTAGAAAGGGTTGGTAAAGATTAATTGCAAAAGGGAGTTATTTTATTTTATACTAACTCCTTATTGGCCAAATATAATTATAAGTACTTGCCATAAAAATGGTCAGTAACTAAGAAATAAACAATATGAGATGGATATAGCCTTGGTTGAGAGTGAGGTAATCTGAAACGAATTTGCCGGATTCAATTGTTTGCATTAGCAATTCCTAAGACCATTGGACATAAAAAAAGCCCCCTGCAAGAATTGCAAGGGGCCTTTGTTTTGTACATCTTCAAAGCATTTGCAATGAAAATGAATTGATATTCTGAATTAAATTACTTCACTGCAACGCGTACGCTCTGAGTGCCATTAACACCAGCTATCTGCAATGTGTATATTCCTTTTGCAAGGTTTGCCACATTTATTGATGCTACGCGGTTGCCGGCTACAGTACCTAGGTTTTCTGTTATTACTACCTGACCAAGATTGTTAATCATGTTCACTCTTAGGTTTTGAGCTTGCAATGAATTGAAAGTAATGTTCAACACTTCATCAGCAGGAACTGGATACACGCTTAGGTTAGATACTAAAGCTATCTCTTGAACGCTTACAATACAATCAGCACAAGAGTTAAAGCACACTAAGTCTAATGTTTCGGCAACACCAGTGCGAGTATGCATTCTGTTAAAACCACCTATACCGTTCGCTATACCGCAATCGGTAAGGCCAGTGTTTTCTTCATTAGTGTTTATTGTAACAACCCCGTTCACAAACTTATATTGAATATCAGCCGGACCAGAAACGTTTAAAGTAGCTTCATAAACACCATCGCTGTTAGCATCGGTCATCAATGTAGCTCCATCTTGCCATTGTGGGTTGGTAAAGTTACCTATAAGCCACATACCATCTGGGCTAACCACTAATCCATCTGAATTGGTGTTTACACGGAAAGTAATATTAGCAGGATTAGGATCAGAAACACATTCCGTAGTGCATTGGTTGTAGCAATACTCTACTGTCATAGTTGTTCCTTCTACCAAAATTGTACGATTACCACCAGAATTGCAAGCAGCAGGCAAAGATTCGTTGCTATTGTCAGCACCGGTCCAAGCATTACCGTTTACAAACTTATAAGGATAGGTTCCTGGCTGAATACTTAATGTAACTTCATATTTTCCATCACCGTCACCGTCAAGCATTTCGCCAGCTGGGTCTCCAGGGTTCCAGCCTTGAAACTGACCTGCAATGTGCACACCATTTGGCGAAACTGTTTGCAATGCCATATTTACTCTAAATGTAACTACAGTAGGTTGCACGCATGGGTCGCAAGAGCTAAAGCAATATGCAGGTAGCACTGTGTTGGCGCCAGTAATTGCTTCTACACGGTTGCCATCAGTATTGCCACATGCACCGGAGATAGACTCGTTAGGGTTAGCCCAGTCGTTACCGTTGATGTATTTGAAAACAATGCTCGTAACTGTTCCTACATTATAATAATGTTCCCACACGTTGTCATTGTTTAAATCATACAACGGGTTGTCGGCTGGCTGCCACTCTGCACCTACGCCATCTTCATCTTGAAAATCGCCTGCAACGTGCACACCGGCAGGATTTACAGCAGATTCCTGCGACATATCTACACGAAAACGCACAGTATTCATTCCACATGGTGCACATGAGGCCCAACATACGGAATAAGAATTATCTGTATCGCCTACACTTAAATATCTGTTGGTATTGCCATTTCCAACTTGACAAGCAGTCGGAATTTGGTCCTCACCAGGTCCCCAGTTGTTGTCATTAATAAATTTAAATTGATACACTGCAGGATTTAGCAGAAGCGTTACCTCGTATACCATGTCCATATTAACATCCGTCATTTCAATTACAGAAGGTGACCAGTTAGGATAAGCTACGTTGTAATCAGCTGGGTAGGTTGTTCCGCCCTCATCAGGGTCGTTAAATGCGCCTGCCAAATGCACTCCGTTAGGAGAGATTGTTTGGCCCGTCATGTCCACACTAAAGGTAACAGCTACCTGTGCAAATACTCCTGCGGAAAAGAGCAATGCACACATTGATAAGTAAATTTTTTTCATTTGTTTTTTATGTTTGATTTATAGATGGTGTACTTTTAACACTTTGTCAAAAATAGCTATTTTTATTTGTTACAATTATCACCTATGATTTTTTCTTTATTTTTTTTCAAACGGGCAGCCAACATTATAATGCTAGCCTTGGCCTTGACCTCATGCGCAGCGGCAAATGGGTCTAAAAAAACACAGGCTCTTGTGCAGCGAGCAGACCCTCCCTTTTGGTGGGTGGGCATGCAAAATAGCAATTTAGAATTGTTATTTAATGGCAAAAACATTGGCTCATTCGAAGTATCGCTTCAGGCCACTGATACAAAGATATTAACCATAACCCGACCTGCTAACCCTGATTTTATTTTGGTAGAAATAGAAATAAGTGCTGGTCAAAAAGCAGGCACATTGCCATTTGTTTTTACCGCGCCAAAACAAAAACCAATAACCTATAACTACGAACTTAAAAACCGGGAACAAGCTCAGGCAAAAGGCATAGACCCTAGCGACCTTATATACCTCGTATTCCCAGATAGATTTAGCAATGGCGATGTGACTAATGATGCCATTGCCACCATGAATGAAAAAACCGCTGACCGCAAAGGACTAAAAACACGGCACGGTGGCGATATACAAGGTATAATAAATCACATAGATTATTTTGAAGAGTTGGGTACAGGTGCACTTTGGCTCAATCCTGTGCTGGAAAACAACCAACCACTGGAAAGCTACCACGGCTATGCATTTACCGACCATTATAAAGTAGACCCACGGCTGGGCACCAACGAACTTTATAAATCGCTTTGCCAAAAACTGCACAAGAAAAAAATAAAAGTAGTGTGGGATGTGGTATATAACCATTGGGGCAATGAGCACTACCTGTACAAACAATTGCCAGATAGCAACTGGGTGCATTGGTTTCCACAATTCACACGCACAAGCTATCGTGCCGAAACACTCA
>JANOXJ010000267.1:0-4847 GCA_031418455.1 Flavobacteriales bacterium
TAGATTCTGATCTGTGTAATGGTCGCCCCACTCTCAGAGGCTTGCGCATAACTGTGCATACAATACTCGATTTTCTATCGGCCGGAAGCTCTGAGGAAGAAATTCTTGCTCAATACCCCGATTTAGAAAAAGAAGACATTAGGGCTTGCTTGGCATTTGCAAGCGAAATAACAAGTCACCAATATTTTATGAAAGCAGTAGCCTAAAATGCCTCTTTTTCTTGTAGATAATAATTTACCGAAATATCTGGATTGTTAATACCATTTAAATTTGGGAGTTCGCGAGGTGTAGGCCTTGAAAGCACAGATACTTAAAATCATGTATAATACTACTATTATTGGTTTAATAATCATAATTTTGGATTTTGATTTTTTAGAATAGAGTATAAGACAGAAGAGCTATTACCACGGGTAATTCGTATAAAAAGTCAATATGAATAAACGATTTCTTTGAATTTTATTTTGAAAATGTACTAATAATTTTATGAACTAGCTTGTATTATAAGCCAGCGATGGTGTCCAACATTTGGTTTGTACGGGGCAGAATAATTATGAATATTATATGTGGGTTATGGCTTATTTCTCCAATACACAAACTACCTTAGCCCCGTGAATAAACCTACTGATTTTCTTAACGAACTTAATCCTGCACAGCGCGAGGCTGCTGCTCACATCCAAGGACCTCTTATGGTAATAGCCGGAGCAGGTTCTGGCAAAACGCGTGTGCTTACGTACCGCATTTCGCACCTTATAGAAAGTGGTATAGACCCATTTCATATTCTAGCTCTCACCTTTACCAACAAGGCTGCCAAGGAAATGAAGAACCGCATAGGTAAGCTGGTGGGCGAACGCCAGGCGCGCGATATTTGGATGGGTACTTTTCACAGCATTTTTGCCCGCATCTTACGCATTGAAGCTGAGCGCATCAACTACCCACGCAATTTTTCTATTTATGACACGCAAGACTCTAAAAACTTGCTTAAGGACATAATGAAGGAAATGGGCCTGGATGATAAAATATACAAGCCGGGCCTTGTTTACAACAGAATAAGCAGTGCTAAAAACAACCTTATTTCGCCTGCAGATTATTTAAAAAATACAGAGGTGGTGGCCGAAGACCGCCAAACCGGAAAGCCTCGCATGGGCGAAATTTATGCTGCCTACGACCTGCGCCTTTTCAAGGCTGGGGCTATGGATTTTGACGATTTGCTTTTTAAAACAAATACGCTTCTGCGCGATTTTCCCGATGTGCTGTTGCACTACCAAAACAAGTTTCAATACATTTTGGTAGATGAGTACCAGGACACCAACTTCTCGCAATACCTTATAGTAAAACAGCTGGCAGCGCGCCATGCCAACATATGTGTAGTGGGCGATGATGCGCAAAGTATTTACGCCTTTCGCGGTGCCAATATTCAGAATATTCTCAATTTTCAGAAGGAATATTCCATCTATGACGAGTTTAAAATATACAAGCTGGAACAAAACTACCGCAGCACCAAAACCATAGTGCATGCGGCTAACAGCATAATAGCCAACAACAAGGAGCAGATAAAAAAGGATGTGTGGACAGACAATGCTCTGGGCGAAAGAATACGTGTAGTGCGCTCTATGACAGACAATGAGGAAGGCAGTTTTGTGGCCAACCAAATTTTTTCTATCATGCATGAAGAGGGCGCCAAGGCCAGCGACTTTGCCATTCTTTATCGCACCAATGCTCAAAGCCGTTCGTTTGAAGAAGCTTTGCGCAAGCTGAATATTCATTATAAAATTTATGGCGGCCTAAGTTTCTACCAACGCAAAGAGATTAAAGATTTGCTTGCGTACTTCCGCCTATCGTGCAACCCCAATGACGAGGAAAGCCTTAAGCGTATAATCAATTATCCTAAGCGAGGCATTGGCGACACTACTATTCAAAAATTGGTAGTTGCCGCAGCAGAGCGCGAAATAAGTATTTGGGACATGATACCTCGCGCTGCTGAAGTAGGACTTACGGGTGCTACGCTTACTAAAGTTTTAGATTTTGTTACCCTCATCAAAAGTTTTCAAGTGGACTTGGAATTGAAAAACGCATACGATATGGGTCACCATATAGCGAGCGAAACAGGCCTACTGAAAGAACTTTATAGCGACCGCACACCGGAAGGGGTGTCACGCTATGAGAACGTGCAGGAGCTATTGAATGCCATGAAGGAATTTAGCGATACTGTGGACCCTGAAAATCCAGATAAGGTAAATGTGCTTAGCGATTTCTTGCTAGACGTGGCATTGCTAACTGATGTGGATAATGACAAGGGTGACGACACACCTACCGTAAGTCTTATGACCATTCACGGTGCTAAGGGCCTGGAGTTTCCGTATGTGAACATAGTAGGTATGGAAGAAAATCTTTTTCCATCGCAACTCTCCATCAACTCGCGCGAGGAAATGGAAGAAGAAAGAAGATTGTTTTATGTAGCCCTTACAAGAGCCGAAAAGAAAGCTACGCTTAGCTATGCAGTTACGCGCTACCGTTGGGGTCAGCTTAGCTATTGCGAGCCCTCTAGGTTTATAGAGGAAATAGATGAGCAATACTTGGAGTTGCCATCGGCAGAGCGCGCTAAGACTGTGTCTAAAATAAATTTTGACGATGAACGCACTGGTTTTGCTGCCAGCCATGGTCGCTATACAAAGCGCACATCGCCTGCAGCAGGCACCCCGCGCGAACCCGCTACCCGCGTACCTAACGAGCCACGACCTACACCAATAGCACCACCTAAAAACTTTAAGAAGGTGAATACAGCCACAGTAGACTCTTCCATATTGGAAGGCGATTGGGCAACACCAGACCAACTTAACGAAGGTACCGATGTGCTGCACGAAAAGTTTGGAAAGGGCAAAGTGCTTACTATAGAAGGCTCGGGCATAGAATCTAAAGTAACCATATTCTTCCCATCAGCAGGCCAAAAGCAACTGCTTATGAAGTTTGCCAAGCTGAAATTGGTAAGAACATAAAAGCTTATAAAGGTCGTTTCTGCTTTGTTATTACACCTTCTCAATGCTAGTAAAGTGGCAGTGTGTATGCGTTTCTATGGCTTTTGTTATATGTAGTTTTTTAGTTCTGCTTCCTTTGTTACATTTGACCTTGTGAATAGCATACTTACTACTCTTATAGACAATAAACGTGCAACTAAAAAATCAATTGCTGTGTTGCTCGATCCGGACAAGTTGGTAGATCCCAATGGGCTGCGCAACATGATGGAATTAATAGAGCATAGCGGAGTGGATTTTGTGTTTGTAGGAGGCAGTTTGCTGGTAGAAGACAATTTTCACACATGTTTAAGCGAGGTGAAAAAATTGGCAAAGGTGCCCGTGGTGTTGTTTCCTGGCAGCCCTTCGCAAATAAGCAAAGAGGCCGATGCATTGCTTTTTCTATCGCTCATTTCAGGCCGCAATCCTGAGTTGCTCATAGGACAACACGTAGTAGCCGCACCCTTGTTACATAAATTGCAATTAGAAATTATTCCTACAGGATATATGCTGGTGGATTGTGGTAAACCAACCACCGCTTCATACATCAGTCAAACATTGCCCATACCTTATAACAAACCTGAAATAGCAGCAGCAACTGCTTTGGCTGGCGAAATGCTTGGTCTTAAATGCATGTACCTGGATGGTGGCAGCGGTGCAGAAAAACCTGTAGCATCAAAAATGATAAAGGCTGTTAGCAGCAATGTAAAAGTGCCACTCATAGTGGGTGGTGGTATTAGGAACGAAGAACAGGCAACCGCGGCTTTCAATTCAGGAGCTGACCTTATTGTTATTGGCACAGCCTTCGAACAAGAGCCTGAACTACTTTTTGCAATAGCTCAATCAAGATTTGAATAACCTCATTGTTACATTTATAATAAGAAAATTATGATAAAGCGTCCTTTCAACCTGAATGCATGGATCAAAGAAAACAGAGATTTACTAAAGCCACCAGTGGGCAATAAAAATTTGTATAAGCAATCTGGCGATTATTTAGTAATGATAGTTGGTGGACCTAATGCAAGAAAGGATTATCATTTTAATGAAACCGAAGAACTATTTTACCAAATAGAAGGCGATATAGAAGTAGGTATTCAGGAAAATGGAAAGGCGGTAACAATAGAAATAAAAGAGGGCGAAATGTTTTTGCTACCTGCTAACACCCCGCACCAACCACGCAGAGGTGCAAATACCGTGGGCCTTGTTATAGAATGCAAACGTGAAGATCGCGAGATGATAGATGGACTGCAGTGGTATTGCGAAAGCTGCAACAACATGCTACACGAATTCAAATTTGTTTTGCACGATGTAGAAAAGGATTTTCTTCCACGATTCAAAGATTTTTATTCATCGGAAGATTTGCGTACATGCAAAAAATGTGGACATGTAATGGAAGTGGATAAACGATTTGTTTAAATCATCCCTTATTTATTATGTCTTTACGTGCAACTAAAAGCACGCTGTTATAAGTCTATCACCTGCTAACCAAAATACTAATAGAAATGAAAAGAGTAATTTTCTTATTAAGCCTTATTGTATCAAGCTCATTTATGAACGCGCAATGCGAGGCTTTTTTCTTAGTGAACGCAAGTACACCTCCTAACGATAATGGATACTATAGTTTTATGAACCAAAGCGGTCCAATGGTTAATTATACCTCGCTTTGGAATTTTGGTGATGGTAACATTTCCGATAGTAATTCACCCACACACCAATATACTGCCGAAGGTGTATTCGAAGTGTGTCTAACCATAATCGTTTATGAAGCTAATGAGCCTGTATGCACCAATACTTATTGTACCACTGTTACAGTGGATTTGCCAGAGCCGGGTTGTGATG
>JANOXJ010000268.1:0-5041 GCA_031418455.1 Flavobacteriales bacterium
CCCGTCTAGCATATCGCTGTATTCTTTGCTGTAGCCTTCGCTATACACTTTCATGCTGGTGTTGCCGCGCGATTCAAATGAGTATTTTCGGTCTTCAGGAAAATTGCTATTCAAATTTCTTTCAAATCCAAGCACCGAATCCACTCCTGCATAACTCTCCTCTATTCTATCCCATATGTAGTTGAGTGGCGATGATATGTAAAAGCTTTTGCCAACAAAAAAATCGTAGTCAGTGGAAAATAATTCGGGCACTCTGCTTTCCCAAAATCCATGAATGCCGCGTTGTCCTGTTTTTTGGCCATTGTAGTTGCTTGTAGTATGCAATGGCACGTGCGAATCGCCTATGTAGTGGCCTATTTCAGCAGAATAGCGCAATATTTTGGCTACGTCTTTGGCTTTAAAGGCATAGGTCAATTTCATTTGTACATTGTACACATTCCATGGCACTATGCCGTGCATACGAAGGCTGTCCTCACTGTATTTTGCCACTGCATCTACCCATCTGCGTGGCACATTGTCAAAAGGATTTGGGTGCGCACTGTCTGCATACCTGTCCATGTCTATATAATGGCATTCTGCCTCGCCTACTACTCCGTAGCGCCTTTTGTCAGGGTCCACACTATGTTCTATAAGGTATTCCATGTTGGCCTTATAAAAACCAAAAATGCCATCGGGTAATGTGTATACGGCTAGTTCATTTATTTTTTTATGTCCAAAAAATCCCCACGTTACACCTGTGCAATTATGCGCTGGTGTTGGGGTAAAGGAAACTATAACACCGCATGATAGCAGTGCCACAAATAAATAAAGGGAACGTTTTGTTATGTTCAATTTATTAAACTTAATGAGTCGTTTTTACAACACAAGCGATGCAACATTCTCAGGATCGTATACAAGCTTTATGAGCGCTCCATCTTTCAAAATGGGTATGCAGGGCACGGTGTCTAAGGTAAGACAATATTTTACATCGCGCTGAATATTTAACTTCATAAGTCGCCTGCGGTGCGAGGATGCACGTAAGAAACTCCAAAGGTGCTCGCGCGCGGCACGATATATAAACTTGGCTGCTACAGTGCTATCCTCGTTGCTTCTAAATTTTCTGGTCTCCAGCAGTATATCTGCTATAGCACCACCGCATATGGTATCTTCTAAGTTTACTTTATCCTTCCAGCCGCTGGCCAGTATAAGAGTGTTTTTATGCTGTTCGCTTAGCCAATGGCACAGCAAGCTTATGTTGTTTAAGCAGCCTATCACCACTTGTTTTTCTTTGGCTATGTTTATTGCTTTGGTACCATTGGTAGTGGTGAGCACTACGGTTTTGCCCTTCATTTCTTCTGCCATATACGCATAGGGCGAATTGCCAAAATCAAAACCTTCGACCACCTGGCCATCGCGCTCTGCGCCTACTATAAAGCCTTTGCTTTTCCATTCATGCGCCTCTTCTATGGTGCCTATGGGTATTATTTTTTCTATGCCGTAGTGCAAGCCGGTGGTTATGGCGCTTGTGGCGCGCAGCACATCTATCACTACCACTATCTCAAAATCTTTTTCATAAAGATGATATTGGCCGGGTGTGTAGCACACTTCTAGTAATTTTCTATTTGCTAATGGGGTGGTCAATTTTCTGATGTAATTAGTGGTAATGGTTTCAATTACAAGCTCCTTTGGTGTAGTCGTATATACCTGCGCACTTGGCCTCGCATGCATTGCCATAAGTTTTGTTATTGCACCCACATACGGGGTCTGCTATGGTCTGGCAATTGCAATTTTTATTTGTTATTTCTTTACATTCATTTTCATAAGTGCAACCTACTAACGCTAATGCTATGGCAGCTGTATGAATGTGCTTTTTCAATTGCATTTTTTATAAATTAATATAATGAACTAAGCTTTATAAAACGGAAGTGCGGTTACCACCCCCTTCAGTGCTTTGCCTCTTATATTTATTAAAATTTCGCTTCCAGCTTTCGACATAGCTGTGGGCACATAAGCCATGCCTATAGGTTTGCCCAGGCTGGGGCTTTGTGTGCCACTTGTTACCACACCTATGGGTTTCATGTCGGCATCTACCACCTCGTATCCGTGGCGTGGTATTCCTTTGTCAAGCAATTCAAAGCCTACTAACTTTTTTGCCACGCCTGCTTCTTTTTGAGCCTTAAGTGCATCGCTATTTATAAATGGCTTGGTGAATTTTGTTATCCAGCCCAGCCCTGCTTCAAGTGGTGAGGTGGTATCGTCTATATCGTTACCATAGAGGCAAAACCCCATTTCAAGACGCAATGTGTCGCGCGCTCCAAGCCCAATTGGTTTTATACCAAACTCTGCTCCTGCTTCCATTACGGCATCCCATATTTGGTCAGCCACTTCATTGGGGAAATAAATTTCGCAGCCGCCTGCTCCTGTGTAGCCTGTGGTGCTTACTATTACATTGTCCACACCGGCAAATGTGCCCATGTCGAAGGTGTAATACTCGCGCCCTACAAGTTGCATGGAAGTCAATTTTTGCATGGCCTCCAGTGCCTTTGGACCTTGCACGGCAAGCAGCGATGTTTGCTCGCTGTGGTTCTCCAGTTTTACATCAGCCCACTTGTTGTTAGCGTTTATCCAATTCCAGTCTTTATCTATGTTAGAGGCATTTACCACCAGCATATACAATTCCTCACTTATTCTGTATACCAACAGGTCGTCCACTATACCACCCTTGTCGTTAGGCAGGCAGGAGTATTGCACTTTTCCATCAGTTAGCTTAGATGCATCGTTGCTGGTAACATGCTGTATGAGGGCTAAGGCATCTTTGCCACTTACCAAAAACTCGCCCATGTGACTTACGTCAAACACACCAAGTGCATTGCGCACTGTGCTATGTTCATCCAGCAAACCGCTGTATTGCAATGGCATCAGGTAACCTGCAAAAGGTACCATTTTAGCACCAAGCTGCTGGTGCTTGTGTGTAAGGGCTGTGTTTTTTAAATCGGGTGCTACTTCCATTTTTATGTGCGTGAAATGTGGTTTGTTGTTTGTTCTTTCTATTAGCGCTGCCTGCGGCCATCACATAGTCCTTTTTTGGCAGCGCTTGGGCAAAGAAAAGGATTTAGCCCTTTCAATTTTTATTTAGGGTAAAAAAATCAATAGCTATTTATGCTCAATACTCAGTCTTATGCGCTGCTTAAAAATAGAACTTAAAGTGTTTAATTAAATTGATTTAATCAATGTAGGCGCCACAGCCAGTTAGTTCTGTTTTGCCAAATTTTATGCTTACTTGCGAAGGCATTTCTTTGCCAGCATCATCGGTGCAGGGTGCTGCAAAAATGCTTATTTCACCTGCCTCGCCTCCCTTTGCGCCTTCGAAAGTGCCCTGTAGTTTTACTTCATTCGTTGCCATATTTGGCTTTTTTTCTATATACAAAGGTGCTTTATTGAATGTGCCACTCAGTGTGTCTGCACCATAGTTATTTACCAATGTTACCAGCAAATTGCCGTTCATGGCCATATCTATGGTTATTCTAAATCCTGGCTCATTGCCAGTGGCGCTGTAATATGGCACGGGAGATTGGTCTAAAACCTTGTTGCTATTTTCCGTTTGTGATGGCTGTGGTGGTGCCACCTGATTGTTATTTGTGTTGCTTCCGCCACAGGCTACCAGTGCCGCACTAATAATGAGGTGTAATATGTAATTTGCTTTCATGCTTTGGCAAAGGTGGGCAATGCTTTGGCATATTTTGAAACTTAATTTTAAATGACCGCCACTCTTACCGTCTTTTTATTTTATTATTTATGAAAAACAACCAATTAGGTTATGTATATTCGCGCCCCCAATTTCAGCGGGTAAAAGACTGAAGAACAATAGCGAAGCATCCGGCTATTGTACAAAATAAAATAAAAGTAAAACCCCTCTTGCTTGGCTGGATGCCGCACCACACAAAGGTTCGAAGCGAGATACAAGACACAAGCCAACATGGCCGAATCTAAACGCGTAAAGGCTGAAGAAGCCGAAGAAAAAGACCTCAACATCAATGCAGAATCTACTGCTGAGGCAACAGAAACTGCAACAGAAACTGCAGCGGAAGAAACAACAGAAGTAACAGCACCAGCAGCAGAGGAAGAAGAAGTTCTTGCGGAAGAACCGCTAGACCTTGTGAGCACTGCAGACGATTTACTTTATCTTGACGAAAAAGGCAATTTTAACTGGGATGCTTACGAAACAGGTGGTGGCTACGACTCTAGCGAGCGTAGCAAACTAGACAAAGTTTATGAAGACACTCTTAGCACAATAGCCGAAAAGGAAGTAGTGGAAGGCGAAGTTGTTTCTCTTAACAAAAAAGAAGTTGTTGTAAACATTGGCTACAAGTCGGAAGGTGTAATTCAGGTTACTGAATTCCGCTACAACCCAGACCTTAAGGTGGGCGACAAAGTACCGGTATATGTAGAGCAACAAGAAGATAAAAATGGCCAGCTAATAGTATCTCACAAAACCGCTCGCTTGTTTAGCGCTTGGGGCAATGTGAACAGAGCTTTGGAGAGTGGCGAAATCATCAAAGGTGACGTTAAATGCCGCACCAAAGGTGGTCTTATCGTGGATGTATTCGGTATCGAGGCATTCCTTCCTGGTTCGCAAATAGACGTGAAACCAATTCGCGATTATGATGTGTACGTAGGCAAAGTAATGGAATTGAAAGTGGTGAAAATCAACAACGAGTTTAAAAACGTTGTAGTTTCTCACAAAGCACTTATCGAAGCAGAACTAGAAGAGCAGAAAAAACAAATAATGAGTGGTCTTGAAAAAGGCCAGGTATTGGAAGGTGTTGTTAAAAACATTACTTCATACGGTGTATTTGTGGACCTAGGTGGCGTAGATGGACTTATCCATATTACTGACCTTTCTTGGGGCCGCATAAACCATCCGGAAGAAGTGGTGAAGCTTGACGACAAAATCAATGTGGTTATTCTTGACTTTGATGATGAGAAGAAGCGCATTGCATTGGGTATGAAGCAACTTAGTGCACACCCATGGGAAGGTATTAGCGAGCAGCTTGTAGAAGGC
>JANOXJ010000269.1:0-1785 GCA_031418455.1 Flavobacteriales bacterium
AAGGTTCGCATCTGTAACCAACCGTAACATTAGGATCGGGCGATGAAATTTTCCAGTTGGGAACCACATCCTTGGTAGCATCTAACATGTGCGCTGCAATTTGATTGAGCACCTGACCTTTGAAAGGAATAGCGCGTGGCAACACCACATCAAAAGCACTTATGCGATCACTTGCCACCATCACCAATATTTCTTCTCCAATGGAATAAACATCTCTAACTTTTCCCTTATAGAAATTTGTTTGGTTAGGGAAATTGTAATTGGTTTCTACTAAAGATTGCATATAGATTAGGTTTCGAATGGAACACGGATAACGCGGATCCAAAGGATTTTCAAAGATTTAATTTATTTAAGAAAACAAAATCACTCCTCTGAAAAATCAAATAATATCTAGGCTTACTGTATTGAATAAACAAAGGAACATTTTATAATTGGCTAATTTTCTAATTGGCAAATTAGATTTATCTCATCGGCATATTCTGTCCCTTCATCTGCTTCATCATCTGCATCATTTGGGTTTTGTTGGTCATCATTTTCATCATTTGTTTGGTTTGGTCAAACTGTTTCATCAGTTTGTTTACCTCATCCAAACTGCGGCCTGAGCCCTTTGCAAGACGCTGCTTGCGGCTCATATTTATCAAAGCAGGGTTGCTACGTTCAGCAGGTGTCATGCTTTGTATTATAGCTTCTATGTGCTTAAAGGCATCGTCTTTTATTTCTACATCCTTCATGGCTTTTCCCACACCTGGTATCATTCCCATTAGGTCCTTCACGTTGCCCATCTTTTTTATCTGACCTATTTGTTCTATAAAGTCATTAAAATCAAATTGGTCTTTGCGAATTCTTTTCTCCAGGCGCTTGGCTTGCTCCTCATCATACTGCTCTTGCGCGCGCTCCACTAATGACACCACATCGCCCATACCCAATATGCGGCTGGCCATACGCTCAGGGTAAAACACATCCAGAGCATCCATCTTCTCGCCCATACCCACAAACTTTATAGGCTTGTGCACTTCGCTTTTTATAGAAAGTGCCGCACCACCGCGTGTATCGCCATCAAGCTTGGTAAGTATTACACCATCAAAATTAAGTCGTTCGTTAAATGTGCGTGCAGTATTTACCGCATCCTGTCCCGTCATAGCATCCACTACAAACAATGTTTCCGAAGGGTTTATGGACTTCTTCACATTTTCTATTTCGGTCATCATTTCATCATCTATAGCCAAACGACCTGCGGTATCCACTATTACCACATTAAATCCGTTTTGCTTTGCATAGGCAATAGCCTTGGTAGCAATAGATACGGCATCTTTATTTTCTCTTTCAGAAAAAACCTCCACACCTATGCCCTCGCCCACCACGTGCAGCTGGTCTATAGCTGCAGGGCGGTATATATCGCAGGCTACTAGCAATGGTTTTTTACCCTTTTTTGACTTAAGGTAGTTGGCCAATTTGCCTGAGAAGGTAGTTTTACCAGAACCCTGCAAACCACTCATAAGAATAACAGCTGGGCTACCTTGCAGATTAATCTCTTGCGCCTCGCCTCCCATAAGTTCTTTAAGCTGGTCGTGCGTTATTTTCACCAGCAACTGGCCTGGTTTCACTGCGGTAAGCACTGACTGTCCAAGTGCTTTTTCCTTTACCGTATCAGTAAATTCTTTGGCTGTTTTAAAATTAACGTCAGCATCCAAAAGCGCTCTGCGCACTTCCTTCAACGTTTCGGCCACATTTATTTCAGTTATTTGGCCTTCACCTTTAAGAATTTTAAAGGCCCTGTCAAATTTG
>JANOXJ010000270.1:0-7523 GCA_031418455.1 Flavobacteriales bacterium
AGAAAAAAATAAAAGTAGTGTGGGATGTGGTATATAACCATTGGGGCAATGAGCACTACCTGTACAAACAATTGCCAGATAGCAACTGGGTGCATTGGTTTCCACAATTCACACGCACAAGCTATCGTGCCGAAACACTCATGGACCCCTATGCTTCTAAAAAAGACAAATCCATAATGGCCAATGCATGGTTTGACCACCACATGCCTGACTTAAATCAAAAAGACGAACACCTTGCAACGTACTTAATTCAAAACAGTATTTGGTGGATAGAATATGCTGGTATTGATGCATTCAGAATAGATACCTACGCATACCCCGACCAACAGTTTATGAAACAACTGAATGAAGCGGTGCTTAAAGAATATCCTGACTTTGTGCTATTTGGCGAAACATGGGTGCAGGGCACACCTGTGCAAGCATGGTTTACAGAAGCCAATGGTTTGAACAAAGAATTTTCTTCATCGCTGCATGGTGTTACAGATTTTCAACTTTACTACGCCATTACAAAAGGGCTAACAGAAAATTTTGGTTGGGAAGAAGGCTTTAGAAGAATAGAGCTCACCCTTGCGCAAGACATACTATACAAAGACGCCTATAGAAATGTAACGCACTTAGACAATCATGATCTAAGTCGTTTTTACAGCATGGTGAACGAAGATTTTGCAAAATGGAAAATGGGCATAGCCCTTCTATACACCTTGCGTGGCACGCCCAGCATATACTACGGCACCGAAATACTTATGAAAAACTACAGCGACCCTGATGCTAAAGTGCGCGAAGATTTTCCTGGAGGATGGCCGGGCGATGCGGCCAATAAGTTTACAGCACAAGGACGCTCAGAAAAAGAAAACGAAGCATTTAATTTTTGTAAAACACTAGGGCAATGGCGCAGAAATAATGCATGGTTTGGCCATAGCAAACTCACACAGTTTGTGCCTGAGAACAACACGTATGTCTATTTCAGACAGCAGGATAATCACCTTGTAATGTGCGTGTACAATGGCAACGATACTGATGCAACACTGGATCTGAGCCGTTTTGCAGAGTGTATGCAAGGCCGCACAAGAGGTACTGAAATAATTAGCGGAGCGCGTGTGTTCTTAGATAACACACTTACACTGGCTCCAAAAAGTGTAATGATTTACGAATTGATTTTGTAATACTATTGTTTACATTACATGCACTAATGCATTATTAGTAACTCACTTTATGACTACTTGCTTCGTATAGGCCTGTTTCCCGTTATTCAATTTAATGGCATACACACCACTAGCTAAACCGTATGTGGGAATAGTAAATGCCGTGCTTGCTACAATTGTTTCTAAAACTATTTGGCCCATTGCATCTATCAATTGCAGCACGGCACCATTTGAATTGGTTGCTGAAAAATTTACATGCAATTGACTTATGGCCGGATTAGGATAAATAAATATACCATCCGCTGCATCATTTTCTATTACTAAATCCATCAAATTAATAATGGGAAGTTCCAAATGAGATTCTCCAATGGCATTGTCAGACACCTCTATGTAACTTGTGCTTACGAGAGGATTAACTAATGTATCCATATTATTATTAGGGTACATTTCTTCGCCTGTATTCATATTTCTATTAAAGCGCGGATAGTTGCTACCAGAAATAATTACTCGAATACTATGTCCTTCTAAAAATGTCATAGCGGTGTTGGGCAGTTCTATATCACATTCATACTGCTGCCCTGGTGTTAAAAAACTTTCATCGTTCGCAGAAAATCCATCTATGAATCTTGCTCTAAAAATTGCATCGCATACAAGCATACTTCTGCCATCAGGATATACATCGCACAGGCGAATTGCGAAATCTGTGTCTATCACATTGGTATTAAAAATTAAATGAACCTTGCCCTTCCCTTGCAGCACTGCATTGGTAGGCAACACATCTGTAGTAAAAATTATTACATCATCTCTGCTTTCTACCTCCTCTGTTTGGTCATACGGCCCTTGAACTAAATCGCTTCGCAGCGTAGGACCGCCTATGGTAGGCGAAGGATTGGCTGGGTCATACACAAGTGCTAATTCATCTATCACATTTCCGCCATCTGTTGCACCCATTGTCATTCTTCCATCAGGTCTAAAATATATTTTAGCAGGTGCAATAGTTGCAGGTGGCCATGCATCAGCACTCATCCATTGGTCCTCTCCCATCTGAAAATATTTAACAGCCGGTGTAGTTTCCCAACCATTAGCAATTCCTTTTAAGTGATAATCGAAAAACTCGAATGCTAAAGAATCTTGCCAACCCATAGCACCGGGATATTCCAACTCGCCCTGAAAGGCGCTTCCTACATTGGCCACGCTATTGCCACCATGCACCCAAGGGCCAAACAATAATCTGTGCTGGTCTTGCACATTGGCAGGCGACTGACTTTGCAATGCACTAAAAAAAGGCAACATCAATTCCACATTATGATCATACCATCCACCTATTAAGAAAGCAGGCACCGCAATATCTTCAGGATAAAAATTTATATTTTCAGCAACAGACCACAATGTGTTGTAGTAAGGATTAGGCACTATCACGTTAGCCAATCCAAAACCCAATTCATCTAACTGCTCCACATACTCAGTGCGCAGCGCACCACCAGAATAATATTCGTTGTACTCAAATTGTGGCCCTGCCACTAGCGGAACAATGCACTTTAAATGAGGAGGATTTTCCTTAGCTGTTTGGTATTGCACTTTGCCCAATGCGCTTGGCCCCCAAGTGCCCACATTGCCATTGCACCAGGTTTGAGTGGCTATCCATTCCACGCAAGAGTACCCATCCTGGCCGCGCGTGGGCGCGCCTGCATATTGAGCGCTTGCAGAACCCCAAAAGCCTCTCCAATCAACAATTACAATGGCATATCCCATGTCTTCCTGTGCATAGCCTATGCCTATAGGTAAGCCTATAAGGTGATAATAATTTTTGTTGTAAGGAGTTTGAATAAGAATAACAGGACCATCCGTCCAATTGTCGGGCAAGTAAACATCCGCTTCCAATGTGTAGCTGTCGCCCATAGGAATTTGCACCTCTTCCCAATTTAGCAAAGCATAGCTTGGCAAGCAGATGCAGTAGATGCACACAGTCCACAAATATTTCATAGCAATGATTAAATTAATTCTATCATAAAGACTAATTCCATCAAAAGTAGTTTATTCCAACTTCGCTCTTTTTTCTAGCTGCTTTATACCCACCACTACTCCTAAAGCAAATATAGCAAGCACTACCCACAGCACATTGTAACTAAACCATTGGATGGTTTGCGTGGCTATAAGAGGAATTAAAATTTGCCCGGCAGACCAGCTCATACCGTACAAAGAAGCATACTGACCCTTGGCTGCAGCACTTGCACGCACATTCATAAATGCATTCATAAATGGCATTGCAAACATTTCTGAAAACGAAATTATAATAGTGAGTGCCACCATCCACCACCAGCCGCTTACAAACAATAAAAGCAAATAACTTAATACAAGTAAAAAGGCACCCAGAGCAATGAAGTTGTATTTGCTCGTCATATTTTCAATCTTATAAATCATTATCATTTCTATACCAGCCACCAACAAACCATTTAATGCAAGCAGCCCTCCAATTTGCCATTCAGTAAGGTGCTCCACCTCTTTATAATACAACTGCATGGTACTAAAAAATTGGAAGAACGTCATTGCATAAATTACTGCAATAGGCAAAAACATGAGATACAGTTTATCCTTCCATGGCGAATGAATTTGTGCGCTCTTTGAGGTAGTATCTTCTTTTGACTTTACTATTTTTTCTTTCAAGAAAAAAATAATAAGCATAGATGCCAATATGCAAGTAACACCATCAGCAATGAAAATGAGCTTATAACTTATGGCTGCCAGAAAACCGCCCAATGCCGGGCCTAATGAAAAGCCAAGATTAATGGCTAACCTGTTAAGCGTAACTGAACGAGTATAAGTGGCAGGAGTGCTGTAATGAAAAACAGCGGCCATATTAGCTGGTCTAAAAATGTCGGCAATGGTGCTAAGCAAAAACAAGCCTATGCATAGAGCATAAAAATTTTCCAGCTGCGACACTACAATAAACATAACCCCACCAGCCAATAAGCTCCACCGCATCACCTTGTACGGCCCCAGCCTGTCGGCCAAGCGACCACCTATAAAAACACCTAATACAGAACCCGCACCAAACAATGCCATAGCAATACCTACGCGTGTTAAACTGAAAAGCAATTCTTCTTTCAAATAAACTGAAAGAAAAAACACCACCATGGTGCCACTTCTGTTTATGAATTGTGTAAGCGCGAGCAACCACACCTCTTTAGCGAGGCCTCCGTAGGCATTTATGAATAGTGTTTTGAGTGATTTCACCCAGAGTGATTTTAATTGGAAAATACTTTTCTATTTCTGAATTAACTTCTCCAGTGCTTCGCGCCATATAGCAGGCACTGCTTGTGTTTGCTGCTGCTTATGATTAAAACACACAAGCACAGAAGCACCGGTAGCGCATATTTCTTCACCGCGCATGATGGTATAGGTAACAGTAAAACTCTTTTCGCCCAGGCGAGCACATCCCACTACAATATCCACCTTGTCGTTTAACAAAATAGGACGTTTGTAGTCTATCTCGTTGTGCGCTACTAGCAGGCCGTCTGTTTTCCAGTCCCATTTAGCTCCTATCATTTGACGGAAAAAATGTATACGCGCTTGCTCAAAGTAACTGAAGTAAACAGCATTGTTGACATGCCCCATGGCATCTATATCTGCAAATCTTATTTCGGGTTGGTATGTTGTCATTGTATTTATATGTAAGTATGGTTTAAACGAATAAAAAAAAGCCCTTCTGATTTAGCAGAAGGGCTTTTTAGAATATCTTGTTTTTCCTTTCAGATATTAAAACGTCATCTGGTCAGAAAATTTACGGAATTCCAAATCCTTCTTTGCTTTAGCAGCAAGCGAGCTGTCTTTTTGCACCGCTGTTTTCAAGTTGGTGCCTACACCGCTGGCATCGCCACTGCGTGCGCATATAATAGCGTGTAAGTAGCTAGCCATAGCACTAGTGTCGCCACTGCCATCTAAGTCTGCTTTTGCACCTGCGTTGTCTTTGTTAAGCATTTTGGCAAGGGCGCTATTAAAAGTTTTGTAGCTACCCATGTTGCTTACAGCGCTGCTGTAGTTACCATTTTTAATGTCTAGCAAACCTTTGTTGTATTTGGTTTCGCTTGCACTGCCTGCTTCGTTGAAGTAGGTAGCAGCCTGCTTGCGGTCGCCACCTGCAAAAGAAACTATGCCCATGCTGTTGCTGGTTTCAGCATTTTTCTTCATGCCATAGGCTTTCTTCCACTCTGTTTCAGCATCGGCCATTTTGTTTTGCATATAATATACATTGCCAAGGTTGTTAGAAGCGCGGTAGTCAGCATCTGACTTTGCAGCTGCTGCAGAGTATATACTTGCTTGCTGACCAAGGTCTTCTACTAGGGTAGCAGCCTTCATTAACTCTTCGTAATTCAAGGCAGATGGGTTAGAAGTAGCCAATGCTTTTAATTCAGCATCGCTATATCCTTCCTCGTCATACTTTACTACTATGCGGCATCTGCGCAAGCTTGGGAATATGTCCTTTTGAATTTGAGTGTATGTTTTGCTTATGTTCTTTATTTCCTTTTCGCGCTGCTGAAGGTCAGAAGTCATTTGCAATACATTGATGATAATGTTGCGGTCATCTATGTTTGATTTTTCCATTGCGCTGCGGAAACCTTCCCAGTCTTCGCCCTTTGGTGACATAGTAAACATGCCATCATTCACGTTAGTAAGTTTCATTTTCTTTGCAAGGTCCATTACTACCTTTTTGCCAGCAGCAGCGCGCTCGTTTGCTAACTCATCGTTTAGCAACATTTCGCCTTCTGGTGATGCATAAGAAACCAACTCAATGCTTCTGATAACCAAACGTGGATTGCGTGAGCATGAATCAAGGAATTTACCTAAGTCGGCTATGTCAGCTTGCTTCAATTCAGCTGGCTTAAGCGCAGAAGAATTGTAGTCAAAATTTACTTGCGCTTCCATTGACTTGCTGGTAGTGCGCACAAAATTGTCTTTAGAAGAGATAGTCTTAGCATCTTGCTTAATTAGGTATGGAGTGGTAATGATACCATCTGCCAATGGAAGTGGATCTAAATCCTTCTCCTTGCTACCTTTTTTGCCATGTATGCGCAATTCTAACTTGCTCTCTGCCATTGCAGGGGTATACCCAATTTTGTCGCTATAGCTAAAGCTTTTGCCTTCTTTGTAGCTTACAACTTTGCCATTACCTGCAGCCTTTTCGCCTTGGTATGCATCCATTTTAAATTTGGTCTCGCTACCGCCATAGGTCAACACTGGTGTGGCTTCTGCATATACCTTTTTATCAAAGTACTTTGGTGGAAATTTACCAGTTATAGATATTGCAACACTGTCGCCATGCACCTCAAGAGGGTTAGGAGTAGCAGTAGCACCAAGCTCCGCTATGTGTTCGTTCATTTTTTTTAGTCCGTTGCAGCTCATTAACAGAGCTACTGACAATACTGCTACCACTAGGTAGAAGCTGTTCTTTTTCATGCTGAATATAAGTTTAATAATTATTTTACGATTTTCAAAATTCGCGGCAAATCTAATCGGACATTGCCTTATAACCAACTATGTATTGGCAAAGCATTAACAATGAGGTGGTAATAGGCGCTCTGCTTGTGAATATGCGCTACTCATATCTAATGGATTAATCGCCAATGAGTTTCTCCTCGAAACCTACTAGAAACAGTTGTTCCTGTGCACGGGTAAATGCAGTGTAAAACCATCTATTGAGCTCTATTCCCACCATGTCATCGCTTATGTAGCCTTGGTCTACAAATACGCATGGCCACTGCCCGCCTTGCGCCTTGTGGCACGTAATGGCATAGGCAAATTTAACCTGCAATGCGTTGTAATATTCATCTTGATAGACTGCTCTGCGCAGCAGGCCTCTATTGGTAATGTGTTGATAATCTTGCGTTATAATGTTAGCAAGTTCATTCATTTTATCCTGACTTAATGATGCGCTTTCGTCCCAAATGGAATTGCATAGAAGCAGCACATCAAAATCAGGCAAATCAGGATAATCCACCAAAGCAATAGTAGCTCTGCAAAAGCGGAATGGGCCGCGCTCTTCCCATCTGCGCACGCGCGCTATGTGTATCACATCGCCATTGGCTATAAAGCCAGCAGTAGTAGATTTTTTTGTGCCCACTTCCAGGCCATCTGCTGCGCCATCGTTCAGCCAGAAGTAGTTGTTCTTAAGCACCATCATACGGTCGCTGCTATTAATCTCCTCCTCGTGATACAATATGCGGGCGCGCACTTGTTGGTTGTACAGGTTTGCTCGTTTGTTGCTGCGAGTGAGTATTATAGTTTCCTCTTTGCCAAATTTATTATAGGCATCTTCCACAACAGGCTGCACATCGCCCTGCACTATTTCTATGTCAGTATAATCATGTGTTTTTACCAATGGCA
>JANOXJ010000271.1:0-12380 GCA_031418455.1 Flavobacteriales bacterium
TGTATTAGCACATTTGTCTTTTGGATCAGCTACACCATCTTTATCAGTATCAGCACAGCCGTTAAATTTCTTATCGCCCGCTACCGATGGACATTCGTCTTCAGCATCTTTTATTCCATCGCCATCAGTATCTGGACAGCCGTTAAATGCAGCTATACCTGCATTGCTCGGACATTCATCTGTGCTGTCTGCAATACCATCAGCATCAGCATCGGGGCAGCCTTTGGCAGTGGTGGCGCCAAACACATCGGGGCAAGTATCTTCATGGTCGGCTATGCCGTCCTTATCGCTGTCCAACGGACATCCGTTTTCATCTACTTTCACAAGAGGAGGTGTACCGGGGCATTTGTCTTCTTTGTCGCCTACGCCATCTTTGTCAGTGTCTGCCCATGGGCACAAGCCGAAGGTAACTCCAATGGTGTGCATCAAACTATGGTCGCATGTATTGCGTTTTATACCATCCCAGTTGTCTGAGTTTTGCATCATGTAGGTTTCATCTAAATTGATGAATACACGCTCTGCCACGCGTATTTGAACACCTACACCCACAGGTATAGCACCGCGTAATCCGTTTAGATCATCAGGATTTATCGTGTTGCCATCGTTGTTAGAGGAAATGTCGTTACCCGCATTGTTTTGCAAGGTCCAGTTGCTGTAGTTATTAAGAGCTACACCGCCAAATATGTATGGCATAAAACGGGGCTGATCCATGTCCACTAATTTAATTTTGAGCATGAGTGCCACGTGCAGCATATCTGCATCAAATGCGTTGCTGGTTTCGCTTTCATAACCATAACCGCCCACATTTATGCGCGCCATTAAATCTGTACGCTGCGTAAGCCACAAGTTGCCTTGCAGGCCAAAGAATGGATTGGTGGTTCCAAAACGATAAAAATCGTTTTTCAAATCACCGGAATATTGGTTGGTTCCAAGGCTTAAGCCAACGGTGCTTCGCCAAAACTTGTTTTGAGATTGAGCGGTGTTGCATAGCAAAATTGCAGCTGCACACACAAGTGTAATGATTCGTAACATTAAGGTTTTTTTATTGATTAATAATCTCCCAAAATTGGGTAAAATCACATCAAAACAAAATAACCCTCACTACTCTTTGCGAACAACTACTAGTTAAACAACGACCTCATGCTTACTTTTTGTTCTATAATGCTGTGCAGTGTGCTTATAGCAACTCGTTCTTGCTTCATGCTATCGCGTTCACGTATGGTTACGGTGTTGTCTTGCAAACTATCATAATCTACCGTTATACAAAATGGTGTACCTATGGCATCTTGCCTTCTGTAGCGCCTTCCCACGGCATCCTTATCATCATATTGCAAATTGAAATCAAGCTTTAGCATGTCTACTATTTTTTTGGCCATTTCTGGCAAGCCATCTTTTTTAACCAATGGCAAAATGGCTACCTTAACAGGAGCAAGTGCTGCAGGTATACTAAGCACTATGCGCTCTGCACCACCTTCTTCATCGCCATCTTTTGCAGGTACTATTTCTTCTTTGTAAGCTGCACTTAATACGGCTAAGAACATGCGATCTAAGCCCACCGAAGTTTCTACCACATATGGCACAAAACTCTCTTTGGTTTCCGGATCAAAGTAGCGCAATTTTTTACCACTGTGCTCTTCGTGTGCTTTTAAATCAAAATCGGTGCGCGAGTGTATGCCCTCCAATTCTTTAAAGCCCATAGGAAATTTAAACTCTATATCACACGCAGCATTGGCATAGTGAGCTAGCTTAATGTGGTCGTGAAATTTATAATTGTCTTCGCCAAGGCCCAATGCTTTGTGCCATTTTATGCGCGCATCTTTCCAGTAGTTGTACCACTCCATTTCGCTGCCCGGTGCACAGAAAAATTGCATTTCCATTTGTTCAAACTCACGCATACGAAATATGAACTGGCGTGCTATTATTTCATTTCTGAATGCCTTACCAATCTGCGCTATTCCAAATGGAAGTTTCATTCTTCCGCTTTTCTGCACATTCAGAAAATTTACAAAAATGCCTTGCGCTGTTTCTGGTCGGAGGTATATAATGCCTGCATCGCCACTTACTGCGCCTAGCTCTGTTTTAAACATAAGATTGAACTGGCGCACTTCCGTCCAATTGCGCGAACCTGTTTCCGGATCGGCTATTTCCAATTCTTCTATTAACGCCTTTAGGGCCACTAAATCCGAACTTTCTAGTGCTGCCTTCATGCGGCCATGCACCGCATTTATTTTCTCCTGACTGCGCAGCACGTTGGGGTTGGTTGCACGAAATTTTTCTTCGTCAAAAGTGTCGGCAAATTTGTTTTTTGCCTTCTCTACTTCTTTGTCAATTTTGGCTTCCTGCTTAGCCATATATTCTTCTAAAAGAACATCGGCACGGTAGCGTTTTTTTGAATCTTTATTGTCTATAAGTGGGTCGTTAAAAGCATCTACGTGGCCGCTTGCCTTCCATGTAGTGGGGTGCATAAATATGCTGGCATCCAGCCCTACTATGTTTTGGTGCATGCGCGTCATGGCGGTCCACCAGTAGTTTTTAATATTATTCTTTAGCTCCACTCCTAGCTGCCCATAGTCATATGCGGCCGAAAGGCCATCATAAATTTCTGATGATGGAAAAACAAAGCCATATTCTTTGGCATGCGATACGACTGTCTTAAGTCTGTCTTCTTGATTTGGTTTTTGCATAACGGGTGCGAATGTAATAGGCTATTTATAGAAGAATGAATATTAAAGCCAAATTTGTACATCTGGAAATACCTTTTGAGTGCTTAAGATGATTGGTTAGGAATGAATCTTATAAGTTGAACCTGTTTTGGAGTCGTTTTAACGCATTTCGCTTAAGATGACCTTGTCAAGACAACAGATATATTTCGCTATAATTGCAAAAGTGTCCGAATTCTCAAAATTGAAATTTGAAAGTTTTAAGTCTTTCTTTTTGATTTGGTTTTTGCATTGTGGGGCATATGTAATATCGAGCAAAATTCAAAACAGGAGGCGATAGTCTAATCTAAATTGAACACTTAGGAAATTTATTAAAAACTTTTTGAAGAGTTTGTACATTTGAAATGCATTCAAATTTCATAAAGCAAAAAATATGCAATGAATATAAAACATAGAGCAATATTTATTCTAGCAATTTTTCATTTAGCTATTCCTATAATTTCAAAAGCGCAAGATGCTGTTCTTGAATACAACGTTATTCGAAACGTGAATGTGGAATACAACAGCATAATGGATGAGTCTCCATCTTTCGGCCCGTTTGGAGATGTTGGAACATGCTCTGACGATGGCTCATACACCGTGGATTTAGCTGGCAGCAGTTTTATATATGCAGGTATTCCCCTTACATCAATAAAAATATCTACCAACGGTTATCTTTTGATTAATGGACCCTCAGTTAACGGTTCTGGTACAGGAATTTCCTCTTATTCCAAATGTGTTGCTGTGTTTTGGGATGATTTGGTATCGCCAAATTGCTTTAATGGGAATTCTGCTTTAACCCCCTTTTTAGCATACAAAATAAATGGAACTCTTGGAAATGGCGCTAATATTATTATTGAATGGGCTGGCGTATCTCATTACCTAGTTCCATACGGAGCCAATCTCAATTTTCAAATTGTATTAAACGAACAGGATAATTCAATTACTTTTAATTATGGCGAAATCGAAGGGTTCTTTGGGGTTCACGGAACCGCAGGTTCTATGATATATACGTATACGATTGGTTTAACGGGAACTATTTCTAATTCAAATAATCCACAGCCTGGCCAAGTGTTTGCTCAGGTAAATGAAAACACCACGAATTTCTCACCTTATGGTACTCAATTTGCCGATAAAGGATCTAATGCGCTTAAAACTCCTCCAACATGTTTCTCTCAATTAGTCTTTACTTTGGGTAATTATACTGGTATAATAGATGATGTGGAAATACCCACCAATGATGAACCAGCAGCTGCTATTCAATTATATGCTGAGTTGGCAGAAATTCAGGATTTCTGCGGAAGATATTATACTACACGGAATGCAACAGAGTCTGACTCCATTCCTGCAGGGCTATGCAATTTGCCTTATACCAATTCTGATGATGATGTCTGGTTTAAGTTTCAGGCAATTGATACTGTTGGCATTGTGAAGGTATATTGTTCTGGTGGTCTCTGTGCAGTTGTTGAAATTTGGAATGCTGATTTTTCTCAATTAATAGAATGTGGTACACCATATAGAGATGGACAGATAGCAGCTATCAACATGTCTGGTCTAGAACCTGGAGAATTATACTATGCAAGAGTTTATCACAAGTATGGTGGATCGAATGCTTTAGCGAGTGTTAACGTTTTAGATGGATTGATTACATCATTAACTCTTGAGAATGCCGGCAGTGGTTATTTCCAGCCCAACAGTGCTGCAGCTAATTATTTAAACGTTACTATCTCTGATTCAACCGGAGTGAACTGCATTGGTAATGTGGTTGCTAATGGAAATTTTTTAACGCCAGGTTCCATTGCGAATATTACGGTGTTATCATCCGGAAGCGGTTATTCTAATAATCCAATTGTTACTATTCAGCATCCTTCATTTGGTTATTCAGGTGATTTTGCCATAGCCTACTATAGTCAATCGATTTGCCCATTCGACTTTCAGCCTGATTTTATATTGGACGTTTCCGATTTAAATTTATTGTTATCTAATTTCGGCTGCGAAGAGAACTGTGCACCATTTGATTTGGATGGAAACGGAATAGTTGGCATGAGCGATGTTATGATCATGATTTCTGAAATGGGAACATTGTGCGGGAACTAGAACATTTTCCCGAATTCTAAATAAACACGTCCACTCACACATTTTTTCTTTGAATTATTCATTATTTAACTGCATATTTGATTAAAGATTTCTCTCCTTAAATACCTTGATCGAATTGAAAGTACTTACTTCCCTTAAAACAGAATACTTATTGCAAGTAGCTTCTTTTAATGCCATGTCAACATTAAAAGTGCACCTTGTGCTGGCCGTTATGTTGTTCTCAATATCAGCGGTGTATTCTCAAACTGTTATAATAGACCCCGCCACTGATGGTGGTTTTGAAAACGGTTTTGGCGGTTTCGTTGCCAACGGATGGACTGCTGTAAACAGCGCCAACAACGCGTGGCAAAACAGTGCTGTGGGCACTCCATTCGCGGGTACTAACCACGCCTTCATCTCTAACGATGGTGGCGCTACTTATAGCTATAGCAACACTACATCTGCAGCTAACTACTTTTACAAGGACATTACTGTTCCTGCTGGTGAAAGTATTATCACGCTTAACTTCATGTTGAAAAACGTGGGTGAGGCCGGTTGGGACCGTATTGCGGTTTTTGCTGCTCCTACCACTGTAATTCCAACAGCTGGTGTTCCTGCTCCAAATAGTTTGGCACTTGCAGGTGCAACATTAGTTTTCACCGATGCTGCTGCTAATGGCATATACCATACTAGTGGTGACATTTCTATCCCAAGCTCATTTGCGGGCACTACTTTCCGCCTTATATTCCTTTGGTCTAGTGACACAGCTGGCGGCACATCACCTGGTGGTGCTGTAGACAATATTAGTCTTACTTCTGCAGTTCCTGCGCTATTCACCACCACTACATACGGTGGTCTTTGGAACAGCCCAGAAACATGGGTAGGTGGTGTAGTGCCTGCTAATGGTAACGATGTGCTGGTACCTGCAGGTTCTACTCTTACTATGAATGCTACACGCGCGGTAAACAACATTACCATAGATGGCGACCTTAACTGGAATGCTACTGTGCCAAGCCCTACTGTAAACTTCCTTACTGTATCTAACGATATAACTATTGGGGCTACAGGTCGTGTATTTGCGCACAATGCTGCGGCTGCACCTGCTGGTGCGGCTATTTACCTTGGGCACACTTTTACTAACAATGGTTGGGCAAATTTTGCGTACAGCAACGCTAGTATTCTAGCGAGCAACACCACATCTAACATTACAATAAGTGGTTCTGGTAGCTTTGCAGGTGATATCCTTCATCAGTTGTTCTTGCAAACTACTGGTAATTGTGAAATAAATACTGATAGTAATATTACCATACGTGCTTTTGCTATGGCTGCCGGTACTATTAATACCAACGGTAAATTGTCTATTGACAATACTGCTCAGTACTATGGCACAGCCGCAAACCAGTCGGTATATGAAATAGTGGTAACCAACCATGGTGAAGGTTATACCAGCGCTCCTATAGTGGCTATAGCTGGTCCATCCGTTGGAACTAATGCTACCGCTGTAGCTAATATGGACTTGGCTTCTGGCACTTTGCGCAGTATTACTGTTACAGTGGCTGGCTCAGGTTACCGTGTGGGTGCTCCTGCGGTTACTCTTAGTGGTGGTGGCTTTACTACTGCTGCTACTGCAGTTGCTGTGGTGCCTTTGGCTGCTGCAGGCACTGTTAACTCGCTTACTCAAAAGAGCGCTGTGGCGGTTATAACTGGTGGTATCAACATTACATCGCACCAAGGTGTGGGTTCTGCTCGCACTACCGCTGGTGGTATAGGTTACACTTCCGCTCCTACCGTTGGTTTCACGGTGCCTATTACTTACCTTAACTTAGTTACTGCGGGTGGTGCTGGTTATACTACCGCTCCTACTGTTACAGTGTCTGGTGGTATTAACATCAATGCGGGTACCAACCCTACATTTACTGTTACTGTAGCCTCAGGCATTGTTACTGGTGTGCAGTGTACTGCTGCTGGTACTAGCTCTTGGACAGTGTTGCCAACACTTACCCTCACAGGTGGTGGTGGTGCAGGCGCTACTTGCGCATTCCCTACTGGTTGTTTGCCTACAGCTTCTGCTACTATTAGCAATCTTATGGTGGACAATTTTACAATTACTAACCAAGGTTTTGGCTACACAGTAGCTCCTACTATGGCCTTAGTTGGTGGTGGTTTTAGCACTGCTGCTACTGCACCTACTTGTAACATAGGTCTTTACAATCTTACTCTGGGTTTCTTTACTCCCGCTCCTGTTAATGCTGTGCATGCTGATGACGCAGCAGTGCCTGCTAACCGAAGAATTAACATGTTGTCTATGAACTCCGCTTTAGGTGTTCAGTTCACTAGCAACCTAGAGCTGTATGCTTCTGCACCGCTTATACTTACAACTGGTGCGGTTAATATGGGTGCTAACACTTTATCTTTTGGTAGCCTTGGTTATGCTGGTCAAAATGGTAGCTCTACCGCTTTTGTAGAAGGTGAAATGGTGCTTCGCACTGTGGGTGGAGCTGTTACACGTAACGTTCCTTTCCAAGGTACTCTTGGTCTTAACCCTGGCACAGGTTCTTTAACCACTGGTTCTACTATTACTACTTGGACTGTAAACCATACCGAAGCTCCTACAGGTACAGTAAATGCACCTGCCACCAGCATGACTGGTAGTCGCGGTTTCCGTGTTCGCACCAATGCTGGTTCTATATATGGCACTAATCCTGTTATGACTTGTGGCTGGACTGCTATTGATGGTTTGATGTCTGACAACCCAAAACTGTATGTTGCGCAGGGAACTGGTGGTACTAATGGTCCTTGGACTGTGCGTAGCGCCTCTGCTGGCACCGGTGCTTTAGCTGCTACCGGCAACCGTGCTACTGCCACAGTTGCTCCAGGCCCATTTGTAGGTACTGGTGACGACTACTTAGCATTTGCAACTAGCCTTGTTTACACACCAATGGCGTATGAAGTAACTCGTAATACTGGTATTACTTACACATCTATCATAGGTGCTGGTGGTGAATCTTATGGAACTATTGGTGCTGCTGGTACTTCATCAGACGACCAATCCTATACAGCCCCGCTACTAGGAACTACCTTCCAATATGCTGGCTCAAACGTTACGTCTATGACTGTGAGCAACAATGGCTTTATCACTTTCAACGATAGTTTGGTTGGTTCGTTTATGAACAACATGGCTGCTACCACAAAACAAATATCAGTATTCCATGATGACTTGGTTTCTCCTGGGTACACTGGTATTGCTACCAGCGCCTTTCTTGCATATAAAACTGTCGGTCTTGGAACTGGCACTGGCACCATTACAATTGAGTGGAAAGGCATGCGACCTGGGGGTAGTAATCCTTACCCTAACTTAAATTTCCAAATTGTATTGAGTGAGTCGGACAATGGAATAACATTTAACTATGGTATTATGCAGGGTTTTGATGGAAATGTAGGTGCAGCTGGGGTAGATGTTTATTCTTATACCTGTGGTTTGTCAAATAACTATGTAAATCTTCTGGACCCCCAACCAGGAATGATATTGCAACAACAAGAGGAAAACACCCGCAACTTTTCGGCCTATGGAGGCATGGTAGCCAATAGGGGTACTAACTACCTTACTACAGTTCCTGAATGTTATAGTCAAATAGTGTTTACACCAGGAACGTATACTCCTTATGTGGCAGGCTCAACTGTCCCAATAAATGACAACCCAGTAGGAGCAATTACACTTACCCCTTTACCTGCTCTTCCTACCGACCTATGCGGTGCTTACTTCAGCAGCAAAGGAGCTTCTGCTACTACAACTCCTGCTGTGTTTGCTTGCGGTAATACTAACAATAATGATGATGACGTTTGGTTTAAATTCAATGCAATTAGTACCAACACCACTATAAAAGTGTACTCCCCTGGTGGTGGCGACCATCAGGTGGAAGTGTGGAATGCAGCGCTTACTGCCATGTTAGGTAGCAGCTGCATAGCGGGTGAGGGCTCAATAGAGACGCTTAACTTAACCGGTTTGTCATTAGGTGTAAATTATTATGTGCGCGTTTATAATAAAAACGGTGGTGTACAGGCTACTGCTACAGCCACCATTACAGGTGGTGTTGTTACGGCTATTACCATGACCAATAATGGAAGTGGTTATATTAATTCATCCGGAGTAGGCACTGGCGCTCGAATACCTCTTGTCACCATAAATGAGGGTGGTGGCCGAAATGCCGTGGGTGGTGTAGTTACTTATGGTCAGAACACATCACCAGCTGGTGTTACATCCATAACTATACTAAATGGTGGAGCAGGCTATGTTACACCTCCTACTGTAACTATAGCTCCGCCCAATGCAGGTATTACTGGCGACTTTGCTATTGCAGTAATTGCTGCGCCAGACACACCCTCAAACGATGACATTTGCGGTGCAATAAATGTTGTGCCGGCATATGCGTGTTCACTTACCCCACACTTCACCACAGCGTCTGCCACAGCATCACCACAAGCCGCTTGTGCTCAATTTCCTGATGATGATGTGTGGCTTCAGTTTACCGCAGAGTCAGCTCAAGACAGAGTACAAGTAAATAGCGGTGCAGGATACAATGCGGTTATAGAAATATTTAGTTCCAGCGACAGCTCTTGCACAGGCACACTCACATCTATAGCTTGTGTAAACGCAACAGCCAGCGCAGGTATAGAAATCTGGCAGGGCAGCGCACTTGTGACGGGCAACACTTATTTTGTGCGTATTTATCACGCGGGTGCTGGTGCTGGATCTGGTAGCTTTAGCTACTGCATTACTACACCTCCTTGTGCGAATTTAGAGCCACTCGGTTTATCGCAAATCAACACAGGTTTAACAAGTTTGACTGTAAACTGGAGCTATGATGCTGCCGCATTTAGTTATGAGTGGCAACTAGTTTCAATTGGTGCTGCACAAGGAACTAGTATAGTGCAGACCGGCACCACTGGTAATAGTATAATTGCATTAACTGGGCTAACTCCAAATACATATTATACATTTTATGTGCGGACAAACTGTTGGTTGGGATCAAACAACTGGGCTTCTTTAACAGTAAACACATTGCTGTGCCCCATGGCTGGCTGCGGTTGTACCGATGCCGGGGCTTGCAATTATGATGCAGGTGCTTTGTACGATGATGCAAGTTGCGAGTATACATCTTGTATTGGATGTATGGATACAACAGCCTGTAACTATGATGCAAATGCGCTTATACAAGGAGAATGCGATTACTGCTCATGCGACAATCCGCAGTGCGGATGTATGGACACAGGTGCATGTAACTATAACGCACAAGCACTTTACGATAATGGGCTTTGCGATTATAGCTGCGCAGGATGTATGGACCCTGGCGCAACTAATTATGATGCGCTGGCTACTATAGAAGATGGCTCATGTTATGTGGCTGGCAACGGAACAATATGCTCTGCCCCCATTCCAATCGACTGTGCAAGTGGCATTGTATCAAACTTCACGGTGAGTGTGACAAATGACAATGCTGCCTCCCAAGCCATGGTATGTTCTAACTACATCTCGCAAGGTGGTCAGCGGTGGTATGTATTCGAATCTGAGTTTAACACCCCTATGACCATTGGTACACTTAATGCATACACCAACTTCAATAGCCTTATTAAAGTTTTCACAGGAACATGTGGTGATTTTACTTGTGTAACCTCAACTCTTCTCTCACCAAATCCGGTTTATCAGACATTGGCTACATTTAATGCAGTGGCCGGCACTACTTACTACATCAGAGTGGGCGGACTGAATGGCGAGGAAGGGGCTTATGGATTGGTACTCGACTGTGGTGGTGGCTGTTTGGACAATACAGCATGCAACTATGATGCTGATGCACCATTTGATGATGGTTCGTGCCTATATAATCCTGACTGCAACGGATGTACTGATGAACTTGCTGAGAACTTTGATCCCAATGCTACTGCAGATGATGAAAGCTGCAACTATAACGGGCATATATTAGTTTTCTGCGATTTGAATAATAATGGAACACTCGAAATAAACGAGCCTGGTATGGCTAATTGGCCCGTAAATTTTCCTGGGCTAGGAGTTACTTTTTTCACTAATAATTATGGCGAAATAAGTGTACCTCTTGCTGTAGGTTCTTACGAAACACATCTGATAAATTATTTCGATTATATCGTCACAACTGATACAACACAAACACTTATAGTGCCAACTGAAGTGCCGATTGCATATGGCGTGGTACCCAATGAGGTAAACTTTAATGTTATACAAAACATTGCAGGTCCTTTTCATTGCACTAATGGTTATTACGCTGGCGCATGCATTTATAACAATGGTTCATCACCTATAACAGGTGTGCTCACTATGACGTGCGATCCTATGTTTTTGCCAGAACCCTATACTTCTGGCGATCCACCAACGATTTCGTCACCCGGTTATGCTGAATGGAATTTTACGGTCAATGGACCGGGTGTTGCTCCCCCAAGGTTTCATATAGATGGACCAGGTGTAAATTTCGTTGGTCAATCAATGTATTTCAATTTTCATTTGGAACTTTACAACGCAGCCAACACCTTAATTTATGACGAATATTGGACCAATAGCCCTATAGTATCATGTGCTTATGACCCTAATGATATCACTGCCATTCCAGAAGGCTACGATTCGCCTCATTTTATTTTAGGCGATGAGCGCATAGAATATAAAATAAGATTTCAAAACACTGGCAATGCTCCTGCAGAAGATATTGTAGTAGTAAATCAATTAGACCCTACCATCTATGATCTAAGCTCTTTCTCGCCTATGGCCTCTTCGGCCAATATGCTCACCTGTTTGCATGACGATGGTACTATTGATTTCGTTTTCAATGATATTTATTTAGCCGACAGTGTGAATAACGAACCGGCATCGCATGGGTTCCTAATTTATCAAATAGAACTAAACCAACCATTAGAAGAAGGCACTGTTGCCTCCGATTTTGCAGATATAATATTTGAACAAAACCCTCCTATTACTACCAACACTGTATTCCACACCATATTCAATTGCAACTCGCTCACAGGCATTGTAGGTGAAAATGATGTGTGTCTTGGTGAGCCTGCTTTGTTTAGTGCTGAGCAAAATTATGTAGAATCGTACAATTGGTCTGTAGATACAAATGCTGTGTCTAATGATGCATCGCCTGCCATTGACAATCTTGCTGTGGGCACACACGACATAAGTGTGGAGCTTATAAACCCACTTTGCACAGTGCAATATGAAACCACCGTTATAGTAAATCCTTTACCCGAATTAAATGCAGGAAGCGATGTGGAAATTTGCACTGGTGATAGCATAACTCTCAACGCTACTAGCAATGGCCCCATAACATGGAGCAATAACGCTACAAATGGAACAACCTATTGGCCCGCACAAAGCGAAACATTAACCGCATCATCTATCAATACGTTTAATTGCATTGCAACAGATGAATGGAACATTGTAGTAAATGATTTGCCCGGCATAACTGTTTTAGAAAATGGTGCAGAACTTACCGCGCCTGATGGCAGTAGCTGGCAGTGGTATTTAAATGGTGAACTAATTGTGGGTGCCACAGAACAAGTGTATGTAGCTGCTACAGAGGG
>JANOXJ010000272.1:0-5583 GCA_031418455.1 Flavobacteriales bacterium
ATGTTAAGATTGAATGGTCCGCGCATGGGAGCATCCTACACCATGGGCGAAACAGGAGATAGACTGCGCGCACCAAAAGAGGAAGGCGGTTTTGATATGTACCGAGCTACTTTTCAGTTTGGGTATCAGAAAGAGTTCCAATACCTTTCAGCAGGCGACTTTCAGGCACTTGTAGAGTTTGTGGGTATGTTTGGTGGACTGGAAAATGGCAAGTTCATTCCATCGTTTACGATGCTCAATGGATTTCGCTGGGGCAAAAAAGGTTGGGAGTTTGGTTTTGGCCCAAGTTTTAGATTTGTGCGCAAGGCCGATGGTTTTTTTGACAACGAAGGAGTGATAGGATCTAAAGGTGAATGGCACTTGGCCAGCGATTGGGGCAATGCTAACTTCGTAGATGAAAATGGAGAGAGTTTGAAAAATCCTTACACCATAGTTTCCAGATTAGATAGCCGAGGTATTGTAAGAGCATCTACAGGATTGCTTATTGCAGTTGGCCGTACTTATAAAAGCGGTTACCTCAATGTACCTTTTAACATTTGGGCATCGCCAAGGCGCGATGGTTTAATGTTAGGCTTCTCGTTTGGATTTAATGTGAATAAGAAGCCCATTTCAAATTCCTAATTAAAAAATAGTTATTCCATTTTATGACAGATACAATTACAGCGCGACATTTTAGCTAACGGATAATTAAATTACTTAAAACAATAAAAAAAACGGGAGGCGCTCAGCCTCCCGTTTTATGTGCTATATATAGTAATAATGAAGTATTACATCATCCCCCAACTACGTTTTACAAACGCGGTAAGGTCTTCACCTTTTAGTAGTCCTTTGGCAAGCATGGCTAGGTCTATAGCTTGTTTGAACTTGTTATTGTCAAATGCTACTTTTCCTTCTGCATCGGTTACTAATGAGGCAAACATGGGGTGGTTGGCATTGGCTACTAGGTTGTAGCTCTCTGGCAATGCGCCATAAAAGCCACCACCACCCATTACACTTTGTTCTTTCATTCTGCGCATCCATTCGTTTTGTGTCACCACAAATGGCGCATCTGTTGGGCTCATATTTTCAAATGAGAGTTGGTATTTCTTGCTGTCCACCAATTCTTCCAAAGCTGTTTTTACACTGGCTTTTACATCTTCACTTAATGCACTTATGTTGTTTTCTTCCTTCTCTATTAGCTTGCTCATTATATCAGCATCTACCCTGCGGAAGTGCAGGCCACTGTTAGCCATTTCTACCTTTTGTATAAAGTGTGGCGTAAGCGGACCATCCATAAGCAGCACTTCGTAGCCGCGTTCTTGTGCCTCTGCTATAGCAGAGTGGTGGTCGTCCATATTGTTTGCATATAGCAATATGGTGTCTCCTTTTTTGTCCTTCTGTGTTTCTTTTACTTTGTCTTTTAATTCTTCCAAAGTGCAGTACTTGCTATCTGCAGATTTATAAAGAGCAAATTGCGTGGCCTTTTCTGCAAACTTTTCATCGGTAAGAATTCCGTATTGGATAAACACGCCTATGTCGTCCCATTTTTTCTCAAAGTCAGGACGGTCGTTGTTAAACATACTTTGCAATTTGTCGCCCACTTTTTTGGTAATGTGTGCCGATATTTTTTTCACATTAGCATCTTCTTGCAAGTAGCTGCGACTAACGTTTAGCGGAATATCTGGCGAGTCTATTACACCATGCAAAAGCGTAAGAAAATCAGGGAGAATATTTTTTACCTCATCAGTAATAAATACTTGGTTGCTGTACAAGCTTACCTTGTTTTTCTGCACCTCCATGGAGGCTTTCATTTTTGGGAAAAACAAAATACCTGTAAGGTTAAAAGGATAGTCCACATTTACATGAATATGAAAAAGTGGCTCATCAAAACTCATAGGATATAGCTCGCGGTAAAAATCTTTGTAGTCTTGGTCTTGAAGCTCTGCAGGCTTTTTCATCCAAGCAGGGTGCGTGTTGTTTATAATGTTTGGTACATCTATTTTTTTAGGATTTTCGTGGTCAGCACCTTCTTCTGAGGCCACCTCATCATCAAGCCATTCGGTGCGGGTACCAAACTCTATGTGAATGGGCATGAACTTGCAGTACTTTGTAAGAATGCCGTTAATACGGTCGTTCTCCAAAAACTCCAAAGAATCATCAGCAAGATGAAGAATAATATCTGTACCAGGAGTTTGGCGGGTGCTGTCGCCCATAGTAAAGTTAGGCGAACCATCGCAGGTCCAGGTTACTGCTTTGCTATCTTTTTTGTGCGACAGGGTATCTATATCCACCTGCTTGGCTACCATAAAGGCACTGTAAAAACCAAGTCCAAAGTGACCAATTATTTGTGCGTCTTTGTATTTTTCTACAAACTCTTCAGCTCCGCTAAAGGCTATTTGGTTAATGTATTTGTCCACCTCCTCAGCGGTCATGCCTATACCATTGTCTTTTATGGTTATGGTTTTAGCTTCTTTGTTTAATATCACTTCCACTTTTAGCCCACTTGCATCTGACGCAATTTCACCGGCTACTGACAAAGTTTTCACTTTCTGGCAGGCATCCACAGCATTGCTGACCAACTCGCGCAAAAATATTTCGTGGTCGCTGTATAGGAATTTCTTAATTATAGGAAAGATGTTTTCCGTTTGTACGTTGATTGTTCCCGTGCTCATGGTTATTTTATTTGTTTGTTTCTCGGCAGGACCGAGTTAATTAATAGTAGATTTTAGATACACTTCTTCAATGAAAGTGCCAATGAAACCAAAAGTGAAAAGTTGTCAGGTTACTTGCTTACCGGCCTTACAAATTCTATAGACTTTCCGTTTTTGTATAAAGTAAGACTTTTGCCGGCATAGTTGAATTGGAACTTGTGCTTGCCGCCAAATACTTGCATAAACGTATACTCGCCATCGCCTTCGCAAGCCATTTTGGTAGCTCCTATATTGTCAAATTCCAGGTAGCGCTCTCTTACATCGAAGCTTATGGACCCAAACATATTGTTGCAACCGTTGCAACCATTAAATCTTTTTTCAGAAGTATTTAGATCTATAAATACTTCTTTCATTGATTTAAAATCCTTTTTGTCTAAGGTTTTTAATATCCACTTTCCGCTTAAAGAATTGGTGCTGGTGTCTGGCGAAATTGTATCCAAATTATGAATGATTGTATCTGTTGATTGCTCAACTATACTGAGAGTAGTATCTTTATTAGGATTAGGCTGATTGGTCTGTTTTGTGCTTGGTGGAGCACAGCTTGCCAGAAGCATTAAGGCAACTATAAGAATGTAAAAATTTTTAATGGACATAATTTGTCTATTTGAAAAGCTTTTTCAGTGGTTTCCAATAAAAGTCTTTCCAGCCTTGTTTAAAATTTTCGGCAATGGCTATAGGCAAATCTTTGTGAACGAAATTTATTTGACAATGACCATCGGGAGCAGGGGTTAGCTCAAATGTTATTTCCGAAAAATGATCTTCGGGCCACTTGTCTTCCTTTGCTCGCCAGGTTTGCACTATTTTTTTAGCAGGAATGAGCTCTAGGTTTTTGCCGTAGGCATAGCCATCATACACAGTAAAATCGCCACCAACAGTTTTAGAAATTACGCACGGACTGCCTGTAAGGTCGGAGTGTTTTTTGGAGTCCATAAGCAGATCGTATACACGCACAGGCAGTGCATTCACAGTTATTTTCTGCTTGAAAGATGTAGTTTTCATTTATGCTAACTTAGTTGCTTACAATAATTCTAACTCGTTTTCTGTTCACCCAGCCCATCATGTCTTCTACGCGAATATATAAAAAGTATGAGCCTGATTCAATAATTGGGTCAATTGCTATTTGAGCCATGTCAAATGAGGCTGCATTTAAATTTTCAAAAAGAATAGATTGAATTGTATCGCCACCTAATTCGAGCGATACATATACATCTTTTAGCAAGTCCGTATCGCTTATTGTGCCTTGCAGCTGCGCAGTTTGGTTAGCCAATATTCTTACATAGCCAAGCGTGTCGGCCGCAGGCACAGTGCTTATGCCATGTATAAGCGGCAGGGTAGTGTTTAGAATATTTACAGAGTAAGTTTTCTGAGTTACATTTCCACTCTGGTCTAGCACACCAACCTGTGTTTGCCACACACCACTTATACTATCAGGCACCGCTAGATCTATTATTTGGTTAGATTCAGTGCCATTTAGTTCCAACACCATGGTGCTGTCCCACTTTACATGGTTGTACGACTGATAAGTAAGTTCGGCCAAATTGGGCGAATTGGCAAGGCCATCATTATAGGTGAAATAACTACCATTTGAAGGTGAAATAAGTTGGAACTTGTATTGCGAAAGAGCAGCATTGTCGCTAAATCCAAGCTCTATCAAATTCATTTGACCAGCTTGTAAGGAGTAATTTTCTTGTTCAGAATTTATATGCAAATAATCGATAGTGGGTTGTGTCAAATCCTCGCGCTTGCAAGCAAATGTGAGTAAACACACTGCAACGAAAGCTATATTTTTCAGTTTAATTTTCAAGGCGAGAGGTAAAGGAAACGCTAAAAAAAAAAGGTTTAATTAACTACAACATGAGCGCTCCATAATTTTCGATATCCTAGCTGGTCTCTCCCTTCAATTACCAAAAAGTAATGGCCTGCAACGGCTTGGTCGAAGGTGGGAGTGAAAGACACACCAGTATTGGTAAAGGGAATATTGATGGCGTCCATAACTGTACCGGAAGTAGATTCAATTCTTACTTGCACATAACTCAAACTATCCGCATCGAACACGGTGCCCTCTACCTCCAGGTTAGTACCAGCCGCCATGCTTATTACACCATCCACTAATGCAGGAGTGGTAGTAGCGGTTATAGTAGGTAGTGCATCGTTTTCCATAGTTAATAGAGTAATGTAGGGTGACGATAAGTAACCAAAATCATCGCTAACATCTACCTTCACATACCAGTTGCCGCTTATGCTATCGGGCAATGCCACATCTAAATGCTGTGAGCTGCTAAGGCCGCTTATGTTAAATATTTGAGTATATTCAAACTCACCGCTATTAAGCCCGAATGGAGAGTTGGTGTTTCTAAAATCTACAGGAAATATTTGCACCTTTATCTGATTTAGCTCCATATTGTCAGTGGCAGTTACATCTATACCCACAGTAGTGGGGGCTTGCACTATGTGCGTTGTAGAGTTATTATCATTTAGCATAACTGATGTTATTACAGGCGGTTCAACATCTACCTGACTTTTTTCGCGGCAAGAGAATAGCGAAGCTAAAAGGACAAATGAGAGGAATAGTTTTTTCATGCTGCAAAGATGCAATAAATTGGTTATTTATAGCGGTAGAATCTTACATTTCGGCCCGGTAATAGCTTTATAAAAAAGTGCTGGCTTTGGCTGTTTATTGCATACCAGTGCCACATTAAGTCTGTTTCCTTCGGTTTTTATTTTTTAAAGAAATAATTATAACATAACGCATGAATTTTAAGTGTCTTTTTTTAGTTCTGTCTATTGGTTTTAATGTGCTGGCTTCAGCTCAAACACCATTAACATTGGAGGAGTCAATACTTGGTGCACGCCAGTTTGTACCCACCAGTTTAGAACAATTTGGATGGCGCGG
>JANOXJ010000273.1:0-23815 GCA_031418455.1 Flavobacteriales bacterium
ATGGGCATAGTTTTGCGGTAGTTATTGCGCCACCCTTTGCGGTATTCCTTAAGTTGTTTCAATGGCTATTTATTATGTATTACTTCAGTTTTTTTTGCTGTACTTTTTTCTGTTGCGTGGGTGTCAGTTTTATTTTTCCGCTTAGTCTGGCAGTTATATAATCCTTGTCAAGTGTGGCATTGCGCGCAGGCGAATACTCTCGGCCATAAAATATTATTTGCAAGTGTAGTTTATTCCAAAGTGATTCAGGAAACAGCTTTTTGGCATCGCGTTCGGTTTGCTCCACACTGCTGCCACTGCTTAGCCCCCAGCGATGCATGAGGCGATGTATGTGTGTGTCTACAGGAAAGGCAGGCACGCCAAAGGCTTGCGCCATTACAACACTTGCGGTTTTGTGGCCCACACCAGGCAGCGCTTCCAGTGCTTCAAAAGTGGATGGCACTTCACCCTTGTGCTGGTTTATAAGTATGTGCGACAGGGCATGTATGTTTTTGCTTTTTGCGGGCGACAAGCCACATGGGCGAATAATATTTTCTATTTCCTTCACCTCCAGTTTTATCATATCCCATGCATTGTTAGCTAAGGCAAACAGGTGAGGGGTTATTTTATTTACGCGCTCGTCTGTGCACTGTGCGGATAGCAACACGGCTATAAGCAAGGTGTATGAGTTGCTATGGTCTAGCGGAATAGGAGTGGTAGGGTATAATTTTTCCAACTCCGTTATTACATACTGTGCTTTTTCTTTTTTGGTCATGCTTTATAAAACGTGGGCGAATATCAGCATATAGCAGGTAACAGGAAAATTGTGTTGAAATTCTCAATGGACCATTAAATTTTTGAATTGATACACTGTCGGAAAAATGAATTTATGGATTCAATATTTTTCTAAAAGCAATTGCCAAGATAAAGGCATACTAAATGAAAAGAAAATTACAACGCACTGGCCTTGCCTAATTTTTAGGCAAGGTCCAGTGCGTGTAATAGGAGAGATAGCTCTCAGTTAAATGCGACTCCGTTGGCACCAATGCCTGCGGTGTAGCTGCTTATTAGGCTGCCACTGCTATTATATTTTTTTACTATAGAGGGGTTTGCAAAATCTGAAACACTGCTGCACCATATATCGCCACTGTTGGGGTGTATGTCAAGGCTGGCTTGTGCCTCTGTTATTATTTCTGTACCATTGTAGTTGGTTGCAGTTATCGGAAATACAAAAACACCTTGGTTCTCGTAATAGATAAATTGGCCATCGGCAGAGGCTGCTATTTGCTTTGGATGATCGCCATTAGCACCCACACTTTGCCATTCTTCTGCTGCAAGTGTGGTAGTGTTTATTTTAGAAATCTGTGCATCGGTGTGGCTTATGGGTACCCAATTAGCATCGTAGTTTGTTATTCCACTGCAAAGCACCCAAAGGTTGCCATTGGCATCCAGAGTTAAATCTTGCGGACTATCGCCCACTGCTATTACTTCCACTACACTATTAGTGCTCAGGTCTATTACACTTACAGTATTGTCATAGGCCCATCCGCCACCATTGCACACATACAATTTGTTGTTGTGTACGAGCATTTTTTCCGGACCATTGCCCACTTGTATGCTGCTTTCAATGGTGTTGTTAGATAAGTTTATTACTCTAACAAAACCAGCCATTGCGCCATCGCTTACATAGCCCTTACCGTTGCCTGCCACCACCATATGGCGCGGATATTCAAAGCCGCTTATGGTGGCCTGGTTCTTCATGTCTTGCATATTTATCACCTCTATTTTATAAGAGTTGTTGAGTACTGCATAGGCTTTATTATTGGCTATAGTTATGGATTGTAGCACATCTCCCAGTGGTGCATTGTTTTGCGAATAGTAAATATCGTTATTCACTACATCAGACAGACTTATGTAACTAACACTAGCATTATTGCTCATAAAATTACCCTCATTGCTTACAAAGGCGCCATGCGAATAGTCTGTAGTAGTAATAGGGCTAGGCGTTTCTTCATTTTTCTTACAAGAAAAAATGGTGAGGGCAATGACAGTGGCAAGTAGGAATTTTGAATACATATCTATTTTATTTTGTTTGTTTGTTTTGCTTTAATTGAATTTGCATATGCAATTGAAATATTCTGCCTGGCATAGCATAGCCGCGCACAGATTCATATGCCGTATTAAAAATGTTATCTATGGTTATACCCAACTTCCACTGACTTTGATTTTTCTGCCATTGGTATTCTGCACCTACATTTAATAAATGGTAGGGTGCCAGGGCATTGCGCTGCGTATTTTCTTCATCGGTATAGCGCAGGCTGGTGTATTTGTGACTTATGAAATAATGTGATTTAGCAGTTATCCATTTAGCCTCATTGTATACCACCACTCGTGGCGAGTATGTCATTCTAAACATATCCTTACTACTCCATGAGCCTGTTACATTGGTGCCCAATGCTTCATTATAACTAGTGCGATGCACCATAGCCAATCGGCTGTTTTGAATAGCTGCGGTGCATTTTATTTCAAGCTCCGCCCCGTTGGATATTACTTGCTTATAGTTCTTTGGCGACCAGTAGCCAAACTCGGTAGGGCGCCATTGTATCCAGTTGGTTATGTAGTTGCTGTATAAATTTATTTTTGTGTTCCATTCTAATTTGTTGCCCAAGTGTTTTATTAAAATGGAATTATTCGTGTTCCATCCTTTTTCTGCCAATAGGAGTGTATTGCCACCCGGTTGCCAGTACAGCTCATTCATATCAGGCAATCTAAATCTTCTTGCCACCATGCCTTCGTATTTGGCTGTTAGTTTGGCTGTGTTGTTTGTTAGGTTGGCCGCATAGAAAAGCGAGTAGGTAGGTGCAGTTTGAGTGTTTCTAAACTCTTGCTTATAGGCTATTTCGGCCATACCGGTTTCATGTTTATACACCAAACTGCCGCCTATCAGTATTTGATTCAAATACTGCTTGTCATTCGCATAATTAGTATTGGTTACTTTATTTACAGTGCCATTGGCGCTAGTTTTTAAAAGGAATTTATTTCCAAACTTTTGTTCTAAGTTGGCTAGTGCATATACGTTGAGCGCTTCAGTGTTAGATTGAAATAGCCAATCGTTGTTGGGCTGTAAGTCACTACGCCAATACAATTTTTCTTGGTTTACAGCAGCCGTCAGACTTAGTTTTTTTGTAGCGCCTGTTGTATTAATATTTAAATTGAATCTTACAAAATCATCATCTTGCAATGCATCGGCACCACCGAGCGAGCCCATTATATTAGGCAGCATCATTTGCTTGGTCTGATACCACAGGTGGGCGCCAAGTGTGCTTTTGCGCCAGCCAAATTGAGCATCTTCCGTTAGTGCTATTGTTTGTCCATCGTTGTGGGTTTGCAGCACTTCAGGTTTAGATATCTGATACTTGTCGGTGTAAGTAAATTGGTTTTGATAGTTCTGTATAAGTGCTTTGGTTTTAAAGAAAATTGTCTTTCTACCATTGCTCGCGCTACGCGTGTTTATAGGCAATGCATAACCAATACCTACGCCAAGTGTGCTATTGTACAAACTATTTACTGAAGTGTAAAAAGCGCTTGAGAAAGTGCTGTCTGCCATATTATTGCCTAGCTGTATGCAAGCACCTAGGTTGGCAGGTGCATATTCGTTGGCAGTAGGTTCGGTGTTTAATTCTAGCTTGTCAAAAAGAAATGTGGGCACAAGCGACATGTCGCACATGCCAAGCGATATAGAGTTGATAGGTACATTGTACCACAGCACTTGACTGTGGTCTGATGACATGCCCCTGAAACGCATGCTGGCCACACTGCCGGCAGCACCATATCGATTTATTTGTGCAAGTCCGCGGGCATCCATCCATGCGCTCAGATCCATACCAAGCTGACCTAAGTGGTTGGCCAAACTATATGTTTTGCGGTTAAGCGTGGAGGGACTTTGGTCGATAATTATTACATCTTCTATAGTGCCATTTAGGAGCAAAGAATCTCTTTGCGCATTTAAATGCACAGACACAGCCAGCAGCAATATGAATGTAAAATATTTTGTCATTACCTGCAAAATGCCTATTCCCGGACATTTGTGTGTTGGGTAAAAAAATCAACGCATCAGGCAGGTCTTCTGACTTGCATCCTGTAGTTCTGCCTTCCCATGGTTTTTTATATTACCAAAGTGGCTTTTTGAATTTTTTGAACTACATTTTTTTTCTATCTAAAAAAAATGGATGCTTACAGCTGCGGGTACAGTCCCGGTTTTGCACCGGAGTTCCCTTTTCATTCTAAGGCAAAAAGATAAATAAAAATCTTGCTGCATAGAAACCTAAAGCGCTGCAAATATAATGGAGTGCAAAAAGAAGCGCATAAAAAAAACCGATAGGCTTAGCCACTGCTATTCCTATCGGTTTTATTGCTTTAACTCCACTGGAGTTAAAATATATCTATGCCCACTGGCATATAACACCGCCCATAAGTGCAAGGGTAAGTGCCCAATAACCTACGTGTATCCAAATGTATTTCCAACTGCGTCTTTCGTACATGCCTATTATACCCACTACAGGTAGCACAAACTCAAGGCCCAATAGAAACCCGTGGAATGCGCCATGACCAAATGTGCGGAAACGATTTGGATAGGTAGTAACTATTTTAGTAAAGTCTTCAAAGGCTTGTCCGGTGCCATCTTGAAAACCGGGCTCGTTCATAAGCATGCTTACTAAGCCCCACTGGTGTATTACTACAAACTGTAGTATCATAGCCAGAAAAAATCCAAATACGTAAGTAAGACCAAATATGAGTGGCATGTTGCCGCCTTTCAGTTTTTCATCATCAAGGCCATTGGCTTGTTTCCACTTGTTGCCCAGTACCATGTTACTGTACCAAAACCAGCCTGTAAAGAGCGGTATAGCAGCCGCTGCAAGTAAAACAATAAAGTTAATTTGCATCATAATGTATAAGTTTTAGTGTGATTTATGGGTGCCAATGTATGGAATTAACTCCAATGTGGTTTGTAACTCATACATAAGTTGCAATGGCGGTTTTTTTCTTTTGGCAAGGGTTATTTTTGTACATGGAACGATTTATGCTCCATGAGAAAACGGACAATGAAACTGCCCATGGCCATATCTGGAAATATTTGCAAATTGTGTTTTGCAATGTTGCTGTTGTCCTGCAGTTTTATTGCTGCTAATGCGCAGTCATTATCTTCATCAGATAGTCTCTATTTGCAATCTCTTAAGAATGATTTAGTACTTACCGACTCGCAGTATGTGCACATAGATAGTATTTATTGTAAGGCTCAAAAAAGCATTGTTGCTCTGGACAAAGAAATTCAAAAAATATCGCGCAGTGATATAAATGCGGAGGAGAAAGACACTAAAGTGAAGGCCTTGGCAGCAGAGAAAAAAAACTTAAAAGCCATGCGCGAAATAGATATGCAACTGGTGCTAACTACCGAACAAAAAAAGAAGTTTGATGAGAAAGTGAAAGCCTCAAAGAATGCAGTGTCGCACTTTGGGGCATCGCACGACAGAGCCTCATGTGTGGTATGTGTGCCTAAATAAGTCAATGTTTTTTCGTGTCATTTTTTTACATTTTTTAATTATTCTCTTCATGTTGTATTCATGCCCATTTATTTTTTTTGCAGCATGAAAATGAATAGGTACCACTTGAATGAAATAAAAATTTTCACCCTAGTATTGCTACTATTTATTTGTTGGGCAATAGCGTTTAGTGTGGTGTTATAAATGGCACTAACTTTATTGAAGTACTATATTTCTGCCCTGAATGGATTACGCAATAGTTATGGCGGTGGCCCTGCTTGGGGCGTGTCTTAGTTTTTTTTCAGGCTTTGGTCTGGGCACTTTGTTGCTGCCTGCATTTATGCTTTTTTTTCCGGCTCCTTTGGCTATAGCTGCCACAGCTGTGGTGCATATGCTCAACAATGTTTTCAAATTATTTCTGGTAGGTAAGTATGCTCATAAAAAAACAGTTATTAGTTTCGGTTTGCTTTCGGCCATAGGAGCATTGGTTGGCGCATTGCTGCTCAATAGTATTGCAGGCAGTGGTGCACTTGGTTCATATACTATTAGGGGTTATTATTTTCAAATTACATATATCAAACTAATTATTGGTATTCTCATTTTTGCCTTTGCCATATTGGAAATAGCACCATGGTTCAAAGGCATAAGCATTGCACCAAAATGGATGTATGTAGGTGGTTTGGTGAGCGGATTTTTTGGCGGACTAAGTGGGCATCAAGGAGCATTGCGGAGTGCTTTTCTTATGAAGGCGGGGCTTAGCAAAGAAGCGTTTTTGGGCACTAGAGTAGTTATAGCTTGCATAGTAGATCTTACCCGAATTGCAGTGTACGCCACGGCTGTAAATGCTGTGTGGTCTGATGTAAATATTTACTTGGTGGCTGCAGCCACACTAGCCGCCTTTGCCGGTGCTTGGCTGGGCAACAAATGGGTGAAGAAGGTGGAGTTAGAAATAATAAACAACGTAGTAAGTGTATCGCTTGGCATATTTGCTGTAGCACTTGCCTTAGGCTTGGTATAGAGCACTAGCCGCGCTATTCTATTAAGCGCGCGACTTAAACTTTTGTGCCAGCAGATATATTACTGCCATTCTTATGGCCACACCATTTTCTACCTGTTCTAGAATTATGCTTTGATTGCTGTCTGCCACATCGCTGGTTATTTCCACACCACGGTTTATAGGTCCGGGGTGCATTACTACTATTTTTTTCGATAAGCTGTCCAGTAGTTTTTTATTTAGCCCGTATTGCAATGTGTATTCGCGCAGCGTAGGAAAATTGCGCACGCCTCCTTCCTGACGTTCCAGTTGAATGCGCAGCATATTAGCCACATCGCACCACTCCAAGGCTTTTTTCAAATTGTGCTCTACACGCACACCCAATGCACTTATGTGTTTTGGAATAAGTGTGGTGGGGCCGCACACCATTACTTCTGCACCTAATAGTTGCAGGCAATGTATGTTGCTTATAGCCACGCGCGAGTGTGTTATGTCGCCCACTATAGCCACACGCTTTCCCTTTACACTACCTAGTTTTTCTCTTATTGAAAAGGCATCAAGCAGGGCTTGTGTAGGATGCTCATGCGTGCCATCGCCAGCATTTATTATAGCTGCATCTATATGCTTACTTAAGAATATACTAGCACCGGGCGAGGCATGGCGCATTACCACGATATCTACCTTCATGGCTAATATATTGTTCACCGTGTCCACAAGTGTTTCGCCTTTCTTTACCGAGGAGGTACTTGCGGAAAAATTTACCACATCGGCACTGAGCCTTTTCTCGGCAAGTTCAAAACTTAAACGTGTGCGGGTAGAGTTTTCGAAAAACAGATTGGCCACCGTTATATCGCGCAGCGAGGGCACTTTCTTTATTGGGCGACTAAGTACTTCTTTAAATTCATCGGCTTGCGAAAAAATGAGTTCTATGTCCTCAGGTGTGAGGCCCTTGATACCTAGCAAGTGATTTACACTTAGTTTTTTTTCGGCCATAGGTCAGTTCCTATTCAGGTTGATTTTTTTTTATTAATGAGACTAATGCTCTGTGATTGAAAAAAAAAATTCAGGTTCAAATCTAATGTGAAATAACTTCTTTTCTAAAACCTCATGTTTAATCCTATGCCGGGTTGCATTTTGCCCGCAGGAATTATGGTAGGGTGGAGGCCTAACGATAAGTCGTTGCCTATGTCAAAATAAAAAAGGTGCGCGTCTATATTGGCTTCCAGTATTTGCAACAGATACACCCCGGCTAAACTAAAGTAGCTTATCTCCATCCATTTTCTGTGTTTTTCCATCCAATATTGGTTGCCTTGCTCCACTGGAATGGCCGTTGTACTTAAATCGTCATCCTGCTCATATATGTACTGCTGCTTAAAGTAGCGGTAGTATTTGGTATTCCAATCTATGAAATAAATACAGGTGCCTATGCCGGCATACACCACGGGTACTTTCCAATTTTTTTTGAATACTGATCCATTTTTTTTGTTGCCATTGTACACCTGCCCCGCACCTGGTAGCATGGCAGAGTATAAAGTGGCGCGCAGCGGTGAGTGTGGTTGCATGTGCCACTTGGTACTAAACCTCTTACGAAATTCGGTTTTGAATACAGTGTCGCTCACTGGGGGCAACACTGCTATGGTGTCGCCTGCCACCTGCGCAACTGACTGATATGCACTGAGCATAATCAAACATGCCACCAAGCGCATGCACCATGTATTTATACAAGAGGCTATTCTCATTCTTTCTAAGTGGGTCCAAAGGTACGGTTATACTAAAAAAAGAAAACCTCTGAGACTTATTGTTCAGAGGTTTTTATTTTGTTGTTTGTGTGAGAGTTTATTTTATAACTCCAGCATGTCTACTATGCGTTGCAAATCGTCATCGGTGGTAAATGGAATTTCCAATTTGCCAAGGCCATGTTCGCTGCGCACCAGTTTGGTTTTCTTACCAAATTTTAAGCGCAGGTCTGCTTGCATTTTCTGAAACTCAAGCGGAAGTATTACTCTGTCGCTGCGGAATAGTTTTGGCGCATCGTCTTCCTTGGCCAACTCTTCTACTTTTCTTACACTCAAATCTTTTTCGAGTATAAGGCGGTATATACGCAGCTGCTTGGTTTCCGGCTCTGTATTAATAAGGGCGCGCGCGTGGCCCATAGATATTTTCTTTTCTATTATGCCTATCTGAATTTCGGGCGGAAGTTTTAGCAATCGCACATAGTTGGTAACTGTGGTGCGGTCTTTACCTACGCGCTCTGCTAGTTTTTCGGCAGTCAGGCTGCATTCTTCCATTAGGCGCTTGTAGCTTATGGCCACTTCTATAGCATTCAGATTTTCGCGCTGTATGTTCTCCACCAACGCCATTTCCAGCATGGCCTGGTCGTTAGCTGTGCGCATGTATACAGGCACCTCGTTCAGGCCAGCTATTTGGGCTGCTCTAAATCTGCGCTCACCGCTTATAATCTGAAATTTTTGAGCGCTTATCTGCCTTACAGTTATGGGTTGTATAAGGCCTAGTTCTTTTATGCTTTGCGCTAATTCATTCAAGGCATCCTTGTCAAACTCTTGTCGGGGTTGGAAAGGGTTAGCCTCTATCTGTGCTATGCGCAGTATAGAAATGGTGCCTGCTACATTGCCCACTTCTATACCTACAGCAGTATCGGTAGCTGCAGGTGTGTTTTTTACTGCTGCGTATTGTTCTTTGGCGGGTCCGGCTGCACTCTCAAGCAATGCGCTAAGTCCTCGTCCAAGTGCTTGTTTTTTAGCCATTGTCTAGGTTTATATATTTGTCTTCGTTTTTCATTTTTGTTTTGTCGTTCTTCTGCAGCACCTCGCGCGCTAGGTTCAGGTAGTTTATTGCTCCCTTGCTGCTTGCATCATGCATTATTATGGTTTGGCCAAAACTTGGTGCCTCGCCCAGAGTTGTGTTGCGGTGTATAACAGTGTCAAACACCATTTCCTGAAAGTGCATGCGCACTTCTTCTACCACTTGGTTGCTTAGGCGCAAGCGCGAATCGTACATGGTAAGCAATATGCCCTCTATGGTAAGGTCTGTGTTAAGTTTTTGCTGCACTATTTTTATAGTGTTAAGCAATTTGCCTAAGCCCTCTAGTGCAAAGTATTCGCACTGCACAGGCACTATTACAGAGTCAGATGCTGTAAGTGCATTTACTGTAACCAAGCCTAATGATGGCGAACAGTCTACTATGATAAAGTCATACATATCGCGCACTTTAGACAGGCTATTACGCATCATGTACTCACGGTTTGGCTGGTTTATCAATTCTATTTCGGCACCCACCAGGTCTATATGCGATGGTATTAAATCCAAATTTGGATTTTCGGTGGTTATAATGAGGTCTTTTGGATTTAGGTCGTTTACCAGGCACTCATATATACCGGCTTTAATGGTAGCAGGGTCTATACCTACACCACTAGTAGCGTTGGCCTGTGGGTCTGCGTCTACCAGCAAGGTTTTAAACTCAAGTATGCCCAGTGCTGCAGCCAGGTTTATGGCAGATGTGGTTTTGCCTACACCACCTTTTTGATTGGCTATTGTTATTATTTTTCCCATTTTAGATGTGTCTGTTGACGGCATTTCTAAGCCGCTGGTCTTTGTTTTTGTGTTGGTTATTTTTTTTGGTGCTGACATGGCAAAAAGGTGGTTTTATATTGTTTGGTCTGCTTTCGGTTTATTTTTTCAATTCTATGTTGATGCCTATATCAGGCAAGCTCAAGGTTTTGCCTTTGTCTGCAAATTTCTTTATAGCTGTTTCGTGGTTTATTTTTATGTAAGGAAAGGTGTCAAAATGCATTCCTACTATGCGGTTGCATTGTATAAAATCAGCTGCAATTACAGCATCGTCTACACCCATAGTAAAGTTGTCGCCAAGGCATAAGAATGCAAAATCAGGCTTATAATAATTGCCTATTAGCTGCATATCCATAGTTAATGCAGTGTCGCCTGAGTAGTAGAAGCTCTCATTGCCCGAGGTAACTATAAAGCCCATAGGATTGGCCGCATAGGTGCCATCTGGCAGCACGCTGCTATGCACAGCATTTACGGCCTTTACATTGAATTTACCAAAATCCCAGCGACCACCAATGTTCATAGGGTGGTGTTTTAAGCCCTTACCGCCATAGTAACTTGCTATTTCATATGCAGCCACTACCACAGCATCGTTGTTGCGCGCTATGGTTTCCACATCGGCCACATGGTCGCCATGCCCATGAGATACCAGCACATAGTCGCATTTAATGCTGTTTACGTCTATACTCTTGGCCAAATCGTTAGGCGTAATAAATGGGTCAAACACTATGCGTATGCCATTTATCTCTACTAAAAAACTGCTATGACCGAAGTAGGTGTAATTCATGGTGTTTTGCTTGCCTAAATGGGTTGTGCACATTTAGGTGGGCTCCAAAGAAGTATCAAGTGTTTTGTTAAGTTGCTTAATATGAACTTTGGAGCGCTGCGAAAATATAGTGAAACCAAATGTTTCATGTGTTTCACGCACCTATAGTTTTACACACGCACTTTGTGAATGCATGGTTGAAAACTTTGCTATTAAGCATATAAACGAGCACATTACAAAAAGGCCGAATTGAAAGTTTTCAAATTCGGCCTTTGGTAGAATTTATGTTTATTTATCTTCTGTGCGCTTTTAGGCGGTTGGGCGGGTGGTAATTAGTCCCACGATATTTCATCTATGTAATTGCTTGGTCCATTGCTCTTCACTCTTTCTTCCTGATTCATGTCCAACCACAATTCCTCAAATATTTCATCTTCCGTTTTTTCTTTTTCTTTTTCGGTAGATGAGTGTCCGCCAAACATGCTAAATCCGCCATCTTCATCTTTGTTTTTTTCGTATCTTACCAGTAGTTCGTAGTTGTCAGAGTTTTTACCATATCGTTCTAATGCTACTACAGCATGCTTCCATTCCTCTTTGTTTGGCATGCGATAACGTATGTTATAAACATGATATTTTCTACTTTTCATGTATCCGTAGTAGTCATTTATTATTTCCACAGTATCTACTTTTTCAGGCAAGCTGGTATAGTCTGAGTTGTATTCTGTGTAGTCCTTTATTTCCTGCAAGGCCAGTTCTTTTTCTATATCCCACTCGGCAGGGTATAAGTCTAATCGTTCTACATTTTTTAGATTGTAGTAAGTGGTAGCAGGCTCATCTTCTTTTATCAAAAGTTTAGCCTGTGTATCGCTTAGTTTCTTTTTCATACCAGTTAGGTAAAGCGCATTTTCCAATATCACCGCTTCCTTTTTACTCTCGTCTATCTGCTTAAATAACAGGGCCACATCGGCCTGCGATTTATATGGATGCAAAAGAGTAAGATAGATGCTAAGCGTGGAGTAATAGGAATCTTCATAATCATAACTATCCGAGCCTGAGGAAGAATTTTCATTGCTGGAGGTGCGCTTTAACTCAAGTTTAGCCTCGCGCAGTATGGATGCAACATGAGCGGAATATGCAGTTGGTTTTATGGCAGCACTATCTACACATGTAGCTAATAAGCCATATATATTCAGTTTGTATTCTTCAAATTCAGTTAGTGGCATTAGGGCCATTATTATTTTTCCGGTCAGTTCCAGCGAGTCGCGCAGGCCATTTAAAAAATCAGGATATTCTACCAAAGGTGTTTCTTTGAGCAGCAATTCTTTGAAAGTGGCTAAGCTCTCAGTAGTGGTCATGTAGCTAAGGTTAGAGAGTATTTGTGCTTGATAGTCTGCACTGTCAGGGTGCTGCAAATACTCATTTTTTAGCCATTGTATGTTCTCTTTGCTTTTGTCTATATAGAGGTAGTCGTGCCATTTGTTTTGGTACATTTCTTTTGTTTCTTCATCGGCCAAAGGCGACAATTGTGTGCTAAGCGTTTTTAGATCCATTAAATCTTGTTTTGTGTCAGCCGAATTTTGCCATGACGATCGTTGAGCAAAATTGTATACCGTAGTATCTGTACTTTGCATGTCCAAAATCCATTGGTGGTATTTGCTGCTAAAAGGGTTGTTACCATTGCTCACACTGTCCGCTATGGGTGCAAAAGTTTGGAAGAAAGTATTTACATATGGGTTGTAGAGTAGTGTTGTATCGTCAGCATACCTTATGGTATAAGACAACATGTTGTTCAACAGGTATTTTACTCTATGGCCGCGCATGCAGTTGGTATCAGTAAGTAGGTATTCTGCCACCATGTTGTTGTTATCCCATTGCACACTGCGCTGTTTTATGGTATAATCACCTTGCGATGTAATGTCATTTTCTAAATCTTTTTGAAGCTCCGCTTTGCCATTAAGTTTTGCGTATTTATCAAATCGGTGAGTATTTATTTCTATTACTTTGCCACCCTCTGGGTGCTCCACAGCTGTGTATCTTTCAAATTCTTCGCCTACATCCTTTTTATCTTCATCCTCATTGTCAGCACCCCAGAGCGAAAAAGGATTGTTTGATTTTTTCTCTTCTTTTTCATCTACTTTCCAAGGCACTTTGGCGGTAAACAAATGCAGGCTATCTGTCATTAAACTAAATTCTTCCTGCGGCTTTTCTGTAAGCTGCATGGATGAAAATATTTTTTCTGCTTCAAGCGAATCATCACTCATTACCTGCACTGCATAATAGTCAAATCCATTGGCAAAAAACAGTGTGTAGGTTTGTTTTTCGTTGTAGCCTTTATAGCTGCTTCTTACAGCTTTTTTGTCTTTGTTTTGGCCCTCAGTTTTTATCTTGTTTTCAAATTCTGTGTTGTCAAAGAAGTAGCGCACAAATGCGTTTAATTCATACTTGTTTTCATCTATAAAATCAGGGTCGCGCATGGTGCCGCGAGATATTATAGTTACTGTTTTGCTAAGCTGATCTTCTATCACCACAGGTATCATTCCTGTGAAGTTAAAGTCTAATTCTGATTTGTATTCCACCATATTGCCTGGAGCGCTTATGGCCATGGTACCGTGGTACAAGTTTTTTACTGTTTTGGCCTCTGCACTTACGTTTAGCTTAAATGTGTCAAAGAAGTATTTACCATATCCTTTCTTCACCATATCGCCACGTGCAGATAGTTCTAATCGTATTAGTTCATTGTTAAGCAAAATAATTTGAGTGCGCACATAATCGCCTGTGGCACTTTTATGCATAACATCAAAGGCAGGCTGGCCGTTTATGATTATTTTTTTTTGCGATACTATTTCGCCTGCAAGTTTTTCATATAGCAGCACTTCCATTTTGCTTATTAATTCCTCTCGGCTTAAGCTGAGCAGTATAGGTTGCCACGCAGAGCGCTGCACCAGAAAGTTGCCGCTGTTTGGCAGGTCCATAGTTAGGTACAATATGCCTGCATTTTCGCTGGACATGCTGAACACTTCTGCAGGCGAATCAAAACTGATAGCGCCATCTTTAGAGGTGTATTTGTTAAGCGGACGTACCAGTAATTTTTTTTCTATTTCCGCTTTGCGCTTGGCATCGCGGGTTCCTTTATCTGCAGGCTCCACAGTGTAGCCCATTGCTCGCAGCATTTCTATTACTCCATCTTGGCCAGGCAGGTGCGCGCAGCCCATAGCCGCAAATAAGTTGCCGTGCTTCATAAGCGAGTCCATAGTATGCACAAAGTTTTTGTTGCGCTCTGTAAGCATGTACTTATAAGATTCGCCAGGGTAGCTTAAATGGCTTAATGAATCCACAAAGTTTAAATCACCTCTGCGGTATGCTCCTTCCATTTGGTTTTCCAGTTCTATTCTTTTTTGATAGTTCTGAAAATAGTCTTTGTCTTTCATCTGCTCTTTCTGAGCTTTTTCGGCATTGTCCATAGAAGACTGAAAGGTTTCTAGACCAAATGATTTTTTGTTTAGCTTTTTAGCACATTGGTATATATGCATGTCCAGCCACGAACCTTCTTCATAATCTTGATTGCCTGCATTGCTGCGGAAGAGCATGAAGTTGGTAAAATTGCTAGATGATTTTAGAAATTCTTCTATGCGCTTTTCAGCATCCAATTCCAACTTCATAGTGCCAGAAAATGAGCTGCCGTAGTTACCATAGCTATTGCCTCTGCGGGCTAAGGAGCCTATCATTTTTTTTAGATAATCTCCTGTAAACATGTCGTGCATCCAAATATCCGGCTCTAGTTCTAATGCTACATAATCGCAATTGCTAATAGCATCATAAAATGGATCGCCTAAGTGAAAGGCCACCTTTTTGCTTACGTGCATAGTGCCAAAAATATATGATGGTTTGCTCAGTCCATTGCCGCTTATTTTCCACATGTGGCTCTGGTAATGCTTTTGTGCTGCCACTGGCATAGCCATAAGTAGGCTTATGGAACCAAGCAGTAGTAATTTATTCAGTTTCATTTAGGTATTTGTAGTAGAAAAAAAAAGGATGTATAAAAAAGATACAGGTTGTTTTTGGGCCAGGCTTTGCACATGAAGTTGAATTTTTCTAAAGCCTGAGTTTAATATTCATGGTATGGGTGCTTATATCATGATTTTTCTTTTGGTAGGTAACCATTTTGGCATCGTATATCCAGCCATAATTAAGGTCTATGGTTATATCAAAATTACTTTGTACTTCGTAGCTAAATTCTTCCTTGTCAGACTCTATTCCATACTTGTTTTTGAGCATGGCGGCTAAGTCGTTCATATATTGTTTTATTGCTTCTTTGCCAATAATAGTAGAGCCGGTTAACACTACTTTTTTCTTGCCGCTATCGTAGTTGTGCATTTTTAAAACTATATCCATAGGATAACTGGAATCATTAAATGGGCTAGGCCAGCTTCCTTCTGCTTTTAGTGTTTGGCCCACTTCGTACTCATATCCATAGGCCTGATGTAGTAGTTGAATATCTTCAAACGTAATTCCAAAATCAGCATCGGATACTATGGCTTCCGACATGAAGGCGAAAAACATATTGAGCGAATCGCGCTTGGCAGTTGGCATAGCTGCTGTTACGCCTTGCAACATATTCTTAAAAGAGGACTTAAATTTTTCTCTTAATTCTTCACGATTTACAATGTTTTGAAAAGCACCAAACTCATCGGTAGTGTATACCACGCGCATGCCTGTAGCACACTCCTCGCTGCTCACAAGCATTTGATTTATTATGTTTTTAATTTCCTCCTGACGGCCCATGCGCAAAATAGCTCCGCGCAACTCAAACTCCTGCACAGTGGCTTTTACTTTGGTATAAGTCCACTCTAACGTATAGTTGGTGTCAGTTTTCTCAAGCACTTTCAAGCGAACATCACTTTCCACAAGTATTTTAGAATACTCATCGGCTGCTACAGTTTCATCCAATTCGCTTATTTGGAGATAGGAGGTTTCGCCTTGGGCCCAATTTATTTTCACGGGCACTTTAATACTACTTGCCACTTTGGTTTTTTGAGCAAATCCAAAAAGGCTGAGTAATACAAAGGAGAAACTAAGAAACGATTTTAACATAGCTGTGCTGAGAAGCGAAAATACTGCTTTAATAAAGAATTTGAAACAGGACATGGCAATAAAAATGCCACTATTATGTATTGCTAAAAATTTAGAACATCATAAAAATTAGCAGATATAATATTTGACTGAACAATTGTTGCTTGTTGGTAGTTTTGCCCATTACACATTATGATAACTATTATTTCATCTACTAACAGGCCCGACAGCAAATCATTGGCAGTGGCCAACATTATGCAAAAATTATTTGCTGAATTGAATGTGCCTGCTCAAGTGCTTTCCCTAACTCAATTACCGCACGATTTTGCCTTTGCAGATTTGTACGGAAAGCGCTCAGCTGAAATGCACGACATAGTTGCCAAATATGTGGAAGTTAGCAACAAATTTATTTTTGTAGTGCCAGAATACAACGGCAGCTTTCCGGGAGTGCTAAAAACTTTTATAGATGCTATTCCACCTCGTTTGTTTAAGGATAAAAAGGCTTCAATAATTGGGGTAAGTGATGGGCATGCGGGCAACTTAAGAGGGCAGGAGCACCTAATGGGTATACTGCATCATATTAAAATGCTGGTTCACTACAGTAAGCCAAAACTTTCGGGAATAGATAAGCTGGTAAATGCTAATAACGAAATTTTAGATGAGCATACTTCCAAAATATTGCACGACCATGCTTTGCTCATGAGCAATTTTTAAGTTTCGGTTTTAGCCACATCAACACTGTAACTCCAATAAACCCAGATTGCTCATTAGAAATGAGCAAACGATTAAGCATCTGTATTTCATCGCCTTTACAAGCGATTAAAACAGGCTGCTAAATCGGGATAACCTCAGCTAAATCAATAGTTCGGCTCTTAGCGAGCCTTCTATTGCTTAATCTGGGTTAAAGAAAATAGAATCGTATTAAAAGTGAAAACCCCGCCATTGGCGGGGTTTTCAGTTACAAGGTGTCGTTACAAGCAAATAGGGTGGTTTTCATCTTTATTTTCCTTGGGCCATATAATATGGCTCTGCCAATTCGTAAAATTTTTGCTTTGCTCTTTCAGTGTATTCTAAGTCCCAAGCCATTTCGCCAGTGCTTTCGCTATAAGCACACTTTGCAAATGGCACTTTGCATAATGAAAGTAAATTATCATCTTCTACTTTCTTGAAAAGCGATACGTCTGTCAGGCATTTCATAGCTGCATCAGTATCTGGGTAGTCTACTTCTCGGCAGTCCAGTTCAAAACATTTGCAGAAGTACCCTTCTTTTTCAAAAGTTACTCTGTAGCGGTGTCCGGCATCTAGCAACAAAGCGTAAAATCCGGTTTCGCGGGCTGATACAGTTTGGTATAAGCTATCACCTTCGTAGATGAACACTTTTACGCCTTTCAGCTTATCCGGTGTTTTTTCTTTGCGTTTTTTCTTGGTTTCATTGGGGTTTTCAAACATTCCTTCCTCAATATAGCCATAGAAAAGTACTTGTGGTACTTGGGCTACCGCCCAGGCACTAATCAATACAAATAGGGTAAATAATTGGAGTTTTTTCATTGGTTTAATTTTTCTAACCGAATGTTTTAACGTGCCCAATGAATGTAAGGTTACAAAAAGATAAATAATTTTATAGATGAACCCGAATTAATTATCGGTCTATTTCAAAATTATCTCTTCTAAGCGCGATTTTGCTTCGATAAGTTTGGTTGCTAAATTTTCGTCATTTGGGGCCAAAGGCTTGTGCTCAAGCAGTAGGAGGAGGGGTTCCATTTCGTGCAGTTTAGCCAAAGTGCCTTCGCTAAAGCACCATTGTTGCCATTTTTCCCACACATAGTCTATTGCTTGCTGGCTAGGGTGTAGCATGTCTTCTTTCAAGTACCTATAGTCGCGCAAGTCATCTATTACCAATTCATATGCTGGGAAATAAGAACAATTGGCCTTGCTATTACATATATGGTGCACCGCAGTAAGTAGCTGGGCCTTACTCAGGTTGTTTTTCACCAGACCATCGCGCAGATATCGTACCGGACTTACAGTAAATACAATATTAAGTTTGGGGTTAAATGCTTGCAGCAGCTTCACAGTCTTTTCAAAATTTTCTATAATCTGGTCAGCTTGTATAAGCACCTTTTGGAACTCTGCTTGCGGTAGTTTATGGCAATTGGCCACTACCTGGCCATTGGCCTTGTATTGCCATGCCCATGCACTGCCTAGGGTTATTACTATGACTTCTGCATTTAAGAGTAGCTCATGAGCATGCTTTATGCTTGCATTTATTTCATCTAACGATTGCTGCGCATTTGTATGGCTAAATCTACCATGGTGTTGCAGGCTCACCCATTTGCCATTTACTTCTATTAAATCTTTTTCGGTATATTGCTTTTGTTCTAATACATCGCTTATAGCGCGGCATATGCTCAGTGGATTGAATAATATGCCATGCGAATTAATGTTGGTTCTAAAGCCATAGCGCATGTGTTTCTGGCCCAGGTTATCTGCAAAGCACGAGCCCTGCATGGCAATCATACTTTTATGGCTAAGTTCAAATGGTGCTTTACCTACGTGTAGTTCAGTTCTGAATTTCATTTATGCAATTGTAGGCAAAATAATATGTGAACATTTAAAGTGCCCCTTTGGGCAGGCGCTGTATCCGTGCAATCCGCAAGGTCTGCAGTCTAATATTTCTGTTGTTTCTGCTATGTATGAGTTGTGGCTCAGTGGGCCAAAACCAAACTCTGGTATGGTGGAGCAAAAGACTGCCGTTACAGGCGCATTGGTAGCAGAACACAGATGAAGTGGTGCACTGTCGTTAGTAAAGTTCATTTTGGCTTGCTTCATAAGTGCGGCACTTTGCAGCAGTGTAAGAGTGCCTGCAAGCACTGTCACCTTGGCGTCTGGGCATTGTTTGCGAATGTTTTCGCACAACTCTACATCAGCAGGCGCGCCTAGCAGGTAGTATGCTTTGTTTGGGGTTTTATTTATTAATTCTGTCCATACGGTAATGGGCGCTTGTTTAGTAAACCAGACCGATGCAGGGCTAATGGTAATAAATTCGGAAACCACATAGGGTTGTACTTTCAGTTGGTCTTCGGCAGTGGGGTATAGCTTTGGTTTTTCAAAACTATTATCGGTAATGTGCTCTATTAATTTGAGGCACCTCGCTACCTCGTGTACACCGGGCTTTTCCTTAGTACCTATTATGTGTTCAAATTTTTTGTCTAATAAGAAAGATAATGGATTTTTATCAAAGCCTACTTTTTCTTTACCACCTGAAAAGGCTGTGATAAAGCCTGATGCAGCAAACCTTTGTAAATTTATTACATGGTCGTAGCGTTCATTTCTTACTTGATTTAGCAGGCTAAATAACTTGCTGTACTTATTGTTTTTCTTGTCCCATACCAATACGTTATTAATGAAAGGATGGCCGGCCAACAATGACTCGTTGCCTTTGCGCAACAAAAAATCTATACGGGCATCAGGATAGAATCTATGCAGTTTTTCTACCACCGCAGTGGCCAGCACTACATCGCCAAGGAACGCAGTTTGTATGACAAGAAATTTTTTCAAATTGTTTTTTTAGGAATCTGATATGCTGTTATACCGCTACGTTAAAGTCGCGCAGGGCATCGTTAAGCGAGGTTTTTAAGTCGGTGCTCGCTTTGCGTGTACCTATTATAAGTGCGCATGGCACTTGATATTCGCCTGCGTTAAACTGCTTGCTGTAGCTGCCTGGAATTACCACACTGCGCTCAGGTACTTCGCCTACAAATGTCTTTGGTTCTGCTCCGGTTACATCTATTATTTTGGTGCTTTTTGTAAGAACTACGTTGGCACCCAATACCGCTTCTTTTCTTACATGCACTCCCTCTACCACTATGCATCTGCTGCCCACAAAACAGCCGTCCTCTACTATTACAGGTGCTGCTTGCAAAGGCTCCAGCACACCACCTATGCCCACACCACCGCTTAGGTGCACATTGCTGCCTATTTGAGCACAGCTGCCCACTGTGGCCCAGGTGTCTACCATGGTGCCACTTCCTACATAAGCGCCTATGTTTACATAGCTGGGCATCATTATTACTCCATTGGCTAGGTATGCTCCATAGCGTGCTATGGCATGCGGCACTACTCTCACACCTAATTCTTTGTAGTTAGTTTTTAGCTTCATTTTGTCGTGCCACACAAATGGTCCAAGTTCTATTATTTCCATTTGACGTATGGGAAAGTATAGCACCACTGCCTTCTTTACCCACTCGTTCACCTGCCAGGTGCCGTTATCTAGTGGCTCTGCCACGCGCAGCTCTCCTTTGTCCAACATGTCTATTACTTCGTTTATGGCTTGGCGCACATCCTTCTGTTGCAATAGTTCGCGGTTAGCCCATGCTTGTTCTATGGTAGATTGTAATTCGGTCATTGTTCTTTTTTTTTAGATCAGGTGTCAAATGTATCTTGCAAGCCATAATTCACCATGTCAAAAATTATTGGAATAGACTATGGCCTCGTTAGAACAGGTATTGCCATTACAGACAGTGCGCGCATTGTAGCGTCACCACTGCAAACTGTGCCTACCAAGGAGCTAAGTGCATTTCTCGAAAAATTATTTTTAAAAGAAAAAATTGAAGTTGTGGTAATAGGGGAGGCCCGTTACCTCAATGGTGAGCAGTCAGAAATTACTGTGGCCCAGCAAAAATTTGCAGATGGACTAAAGAAAAAATATCCTTTGCTACTTATCGAACGAATTAATGAAGCCTTTACAAGTCAAGAGGCTGCGCGCTCTCTCATAACTATGGGCATGAAAAAATCAGATAGACAAAACAAAAGTAATTTGGATATGGTAAGTGCAGCCCTCATTCTTAGGTATTACCTGGACAAGATTTAGCCACTTTATTCACTCAAAATTTTTAGTTCACAGGCTAGTGGGTCCAACGAATCTAATAAGGTATTTATTAGTTGCTCGCCATACTCTGCTCTGTACTGGAAATAATTGTCTCTGCGCTCATTCAAGCCTCCTGAGGGCGTTACTTCTTCTAATAATTTGTCTAGTTGCTGCAGTCTTGTATCGTCTTTCGTTTTAAGCGCTTTTAAAAAGCGTTTTTCCAAATTGTCCATTCCTTGCAATTGTTTTTGCAATTCGGCCAATGCAGTTGCTTCCAGCGTAGCGTCAGCCAGTTTAGCCTTGGCGCCTATACTTTCAAATAGTTTTTTTAATTCCTCTTTTTCTTTGTCTAACGATACGCTTTCAGAACCTACTATTTTTTTTACTAATTCATTTTTTGGCATAAAAAGGTCGGATGTTTTCAATCCCAACTTTTCCAAGCGCAATTGTTTCTTTTTACTCAATATTAACACGCTATCTCGCAGTATTAGCAGCGGAAAATCCACTCCATAAGTATCAAAACTGGCTTTTAGCTGCAACCAATAAGCTATTTCGCCCGGCCCGCCTATGTAGGCTATGTTGGGCAATATCACCTCCTGAAACAGCGGTCTCATGGCCACATTGGGACTAAAATGTTCAGGATGTAAGTCTACTTCTTCAAGCAATTCTTTTTCTTTCCATATCTTATTGCCGTCTACTAATTTCCATTCCTCATCATTTAATTTTTCTATGCGTTTGCGGCTGCCAGGCTCCAGGTAAAATAGGTTTATTTCTCTGGAATTAATTTGTGTTTTGTATCCTAAATCTTCTAGCTGCCTGGTGGTTTTATCTATCGCTCTAAATGATTTTTGTAAGGTCAGTTCATCTTTGATATATGAGCCGAATTGTCTTTTAAGAACTGAGTCATTGCCATCTATTATTACCACACCATATTGGCCAAACATTTCATTCACCAGATATCTTGTAGCATCTGCCAGTGTAGGTTTAGTATAACTTTTACGCACTAGTTCTGCTATTTCTATAGCATTAGCATTGCTACCTAAAGCACTTGCAAACTGAATTACGCTATCGTCTACATCTTCAAGTTTAAATGAACCTACTGCGCCTTTCTGTTCTGTTTGCCATTCTATTTTGTGGCCGTCCACAAAGGCGTGGTTTATTTCTTCAAAATCATGGTCTTCTGATGCCATCCAATACACAGGTACAAAATTGAAATTTGCGTGTTGCTCCTTTAATTGCTCTGCAAGCTTTATGGCAGAGAGTATTTTTACTACAAAATACATAGGCCCTGTAAAAAGGCAAAGCTGATGTCCAGTGGTAATTGTAAATGTATTAACGCTTAATAGGCTATCAATAGATGCTTTGCTTTTTTCTGAAAGTGTAATTTCTTCGTTTTGGACTAATAACCTTTTGTGCAGTATTTGTCTGCTGGCCATATGCAGGGCTTTGTCTAAAACTGAAGCGCTTAAGCTGTCGGCATTTACAAATGATTTTACAAAAGGTGAAAGATTTTCATCCTTTTCCACGTAAGCTTTTACTAGTGGATTAAGTTGATGGGTATTTAATAATGAAATTCGGTCTACCTTCATGGGGCGAAATTAGCCCCTGCTAACTAATATTTGAACTATTAGCGCAACATGACAACTATGCCATTTTTCTTTATCCTCTTCAGGCCTATAGTATCGTCCCAAACGGTATAAGTTAGTTGCCATACATATTTTCCATTCGGACAATTCTCGTTTTTATACTTACCATCCCAGCCTAACGTGGTGTTGGCGGTATAAAACAACTGCTCTCCCCACATATTGAAAATGCTAAATTCCCATTCAGTAAGACTGCTGCTTATTGGAAAGAATGTATCATTCAAATTGTCGCCATCAGGGCTAAACGAGTTGGGTATAAAAAACGGATCGGGTGCTGCCACACCTTGGTCAGTTGTAGTATCAACTGGAGGTGCTTTTTCCGCTGGGTGATTATTGTCGGCATTGGTAGGGTCATAGTCTTCGGGACAAATAACCATATTAAAATCATCTATAAAATAATAAGCAAAATAGGGGTCATCACCTTCTTTTTTCTCTATTTGCACATTGTTGTCTGCTGCAAATACCCCAAAAGTTAATTGCGTATAAGGTTGGTCAGCAGTAAGTACAAAACTCACTGTTTTCCAATCGTTATTATAGAAGACTGTATCAATCTTAAATTGCGGATTCGCAATTATAGGTGTCATATCTATCTGAGTTGGAGCAGAGGTGGAGAACAACACACCTATATCGCTAACGCCTAATCCTGCATAACTGGTACTAGTCTTGGACCCGTTAGTGATTTTAAAACTCACTAAATAATTTTCACCTACCGTCAGAGGGCTGCCGAAAGAAGTTGAAATGTATTCTCTCGTATTAGTATGAGATTTGCCGGCCACTATCAAACCTATTATCGATTGGCCTTCAGCCGCATCTACCAAGCCCATGGCCGTTTCAGGTATATCGGCAATGGAATTGCTGGAATATGTGTAATAATCAGGAGCTGAGAGCACACTGCCGGCATTGTGCCAATAGTCCGTAAAGTACCATTGTCCTAATGCATTTGGAATGCCTGAATTACTTTCGAAACCACCATTTCTAAGCTGCCCCTTGCCAGCTATAGCAAGGGAAGCAAAGACTAAAGACAAAGCGTAAACTTTTATTTTGGCGGTTAAAATCATTTTTTAGTACGGCTAAATTATATATCTTTTGCTTAATCAGGATCACTCTCCTGAAAATTAACAGAATATCATGTTAAAAATCAAATTTCTCTCATCTCGTTTTCAATAAAAAAATATCCAAATATTTTTGATTTTTTTTCAGCCGACTACCATCAAAAACACTCTTTTTCAGGCGAAATGAATGTTAATGTTTTAAAATTAATATTTTTTTTCTCGTCCGAAAGCGCTGATAATCATAGGGGCTTAATGCTGTGAATAAAATATTTTGAAATAAAGTTGCATTCCCTATTGTATAAGTGAAACGTAGGAGTACATT
>JANOXJ010000274.1:0-2389 GCA_031418455.1 Flavobacteriales bacterium
TAATTTGAATAGTAATGTGAAAGCATTGCTAGATACCGCAGCTGAAGATGAGTTTGATAAATCGCGCAAAAGATTTTATGCCGCCAAGGGCTACAGTATGAAGATTACAGAGTACGATAGCAAATCTACTTTCTCTGCTACATACAGTATTCAGCCAAGCAAAGTATTTGCTTTTTGGAACAACGATTTTAATACTACCAACTTGGCCACACATGAGTTTGAAGCACGCATGAAGTACATACATGGCACGTGCAATGTGGAAATATTAAATCTTTATTTGAATAATCTGGACAAAGAACTTTGGCATGTGGACGAAATGGCTTGCAACTTATGCAGCAACGAACAGGAGCGTAATGTGTTTGAAGATTTTGCGGCTAAGCGCGATGGGCGAGTATGGACTACAGACAGCACCATAGCTGCGCTAAACGCGACCCTTAAACAAAAAGAAAGGGCTTATAAAACAAAAGCTGAAATTGCTTTTGCAGTAACGCAACAAGAGCTAAATGAGTTGTACCAGCAGCGCAATAAAATGAATGCCGAAGAAGAGCTGCGCATACAAAATGCCATGAATGAACAATTTAGTTTAGCCACTCAGAAGTTGTATGAAGAAATGAATTTGAAATATGTACCTGGGACATTGTTTGCTTCCAGCAGCAACGCTGTTTCTTCTACAATTACCAGCGGTAGAGTTTTTCAAAATTATACTGATGGCAAGTCTTCCATATACAATGCCTACAAATCTGCAGTGCAAGCTCCTAAACGCAACAATCTGAAAGTGACTCGCAGCGGCTGGCACAATATAGATGCGCTATTTGACCCTATTGCCGATGCTTTTGGCAGGTTAGGCGGAAAGAGTAGTATGAGCACAAATAGAAATACCGGTACAGATTTTTATAATGATAGTCCTGAGTTGAACACCATAGAAGTGTTTGTAAAAAACCACACCATGTACGACAAAGTGTTTGTGTACTTAATTCCTAAAAACACTTCTAACTTTATTCGACTCAAGCAAAATAATAAAGTTTTTGCGGGCAAGTATTTGGAAGAACTAAACTACGACTTGGTAGTAATAGCGCACCATGGCGACTTGATATATGCTGATATAGAAAAAAACATGAAGGGCGGTAAACATACTTTCTCCGCTTTGTTACCGCGTTTTGATGATGATTTAAAACAAATGCTTGCCGACTATTACCAAATGCTAAACGATGATACCCGAAATGAAAAACAACTAAAGGTGATAGAAGTGGAAATAGAAAAGCACACTGCTGATGATAATATGCGAAGGGCATTGGAGCCAATTGTTTTTCCGTGCAGAGAGGCATACCCAAGAGAGTCAAGGTTTTTAATGAAATAGTATAAGTGACACCATTGGATAATCTAAGCGCAAAAGGCTCTGTGGGCTAACATAAAGCAAACTTGGCTGCCACATGGTGGTCTCGGCTCAGCCGAGGCAAGCCAAGGAGAGTAGTTGTCACAGCCTGTCATGCTTTGCAGGGGGCTATCTGCACACAGGCTTGGCACAAGCCAACGCCATTGGGACTCTCATTCAGTTATCTTTTTGAATATTGAAAAGCGACAAAATGGAAAATTACCAAACTCACCTGCGTGCGCTATAGTTGGTTAAGAAGGTATAAAAATAACCATCAGTTGGCATAGTGAACATTTGTGTTTGCAGATATTCTAGCTGGCCCGGGGCACCAACTTGTATTACACCGCTGTAGCTAGTGTTTACCAATCACTTCTAACCAATGAAAAACTTGCATTGGAAATAATTACCACTCCTTTCATTCTGTCAAACCAAAGAACTGAATCCTCTGAAACTACATAACTAGGAAAATTAATCCGAAATCCATACAAAGTTCTACCAAGTAAAATCTTTTTCTGCAGAAAAATAAACTCCCTATCCGCGCTAAATTTTGTATTCCGTATTGAATCATCCTTATGACTATAAAATATTTGCCAGCCATTGATGGTTTTCAATTCCCATGTGCTGTCCTTTAAAATTCTAAATTCCATGTTGCAAACTGAGCTATCTGCAACGCATAATACTTGATGGTCAATAAAGTGGATAGGTGAAATATAATTACGAACCATTTCATGTCTGAATTCTTCATTGAAAGGGTAATGATTACCCGGAGATAACAAATCATTGCTCATTGGTAAAAAATTAAAATATTTTTTTGTAGCGCGATAGTTATTGCAGCCCCAAAAAAGAAACATGCAAACAACTGTGACCAACATGTGACCCCAATGGCGCGGGCTTAGCACAGCGTAGCCCGTGCCATCAACTCTTGAGGGCTTGTAGCCCGCATTTCTATTTTTCCATTTCATCATTTAGTATAAATATCCAACTGTTCAACTTTTACCAAACCTTGTCCACAAATAT
>JANOXJ010000275.1:0-11506 GCA_031418455.1 Flavobacteriales bacterium
AGCGATTTCATTTGTGCAGTTTGGCGGGGAGACACTTAAGGATTTCCTGAGGTTTGTTTTTATGGAGTTGGAAATTTAAAGTTTAAAGTTGAATGTTGAAAGTTTTATTTTCAAATTTTCAAATTGATTAATTGATGGTTCCCTTCTCCTTCATTATAGCTTCCAGATTCTCTACTATTTTAAGTGTAGCTGGGCAGCGGGGCATATTGGGTATAAATACTTCTTCTACTTGTTCTAAAAAATCTTTGCGATGAAAGTGTGGGAACTCAGCACAATCAGTAGGGCGTATTTCATATATGGTGCACAGGCCTGCTTTTTTATTAAAGTGCTGGCAGGGCGTGCTGTCGTTCATTATATCGCCCGATTTTTCTTCGGTATACAGGTATTTTTCGTAATACTCGTTATATGTCATGTTGAAATGAGCAGCCACGCGTTTTATCTCGCTCTTTTTCCATGTAGGTGTCATTTCCATGCAGCAGTGTCCGCATGCCACACAGCTTATCTCTTTCCATGTAGCTTGCTCAGCCACCTTCACATCTGCCAGCAGTCCTCTTGGTTTTTTCTTGGCTAGTTTTCTTAAAAAAGCCGTAAGACCTTTCTTCTTGGCATGTGCCCTGCGCACATAATGGTTCACATTTAGTTTTTTCATGAGTACTGGTTAGTAATTGGAAGGGGGAAGAGAAACTTTATTGGCCAATGACTTTAGAAAGGTTAGTTTTTTTCACAATAGGCTAAAGTTTCAATACAGCAATTCAACTTTTTTATGGGGGCTTGCCAGAAGCAAGAATTGAATGAAATAAAAAAAAATAAGAGCAAGCCCCTTCTATCGCACCGCTACAACCGTCTGCCTTTGCTGCCTTCCGGCCCTGGAGGATTGGACAGGAGCTGATCGTAGAAGACTTGCTCTTAAGGCGCGAAAGTAATACTACTCAATAGAAAAACAATAACGTTGATAACTGATTGTGCGAAAATGTTTATACTCTACTGATTCTTATATTTTTGACTCATAACTAATACAACCAATAACCATTATGCTCAATCAACTTTCGCTTAAATACGGCCTTATTCTGGGCGGTATCAGTATTGCCCTTTCAGCCTTTACATATGCTGTAGATATGCCTTTCTGGCTTATGTCTGTTATAGGCATTTTGGCATTTTTAGCCATTACTATACTGTGGGTGGCCTATGCTATAAAGGTGCGCAAGGCCAACGGCAACCTGTTCACCTTTGGCGAGGCGTTTACTTCATTAACCATTATAGGCTTGGTAAGCATGGTACTTGGCCAGTTGTGGAACTACATACTTACCCATGTTATAGACAAGGAGTATATGAACAAGATGATAGAAAAAACTGTGGACAGCATGGTAGGCATGGGCCTTTCGCCCGATGATCCTAAGATAGAAGAGGTAGTAAAAGGCATGGAAGAAGGCATGCAAGTTTCCAAGCAGATGCAGAATGCAGGTATTGGCATCATAGTCATGCTGGTGCTTGCCGCCATTATTGCCGCTATTATTAAAAGAAGTAAAGTCTCCGCTGCATTAGACAGCAACGTTTAGGCATATTCATTTGTAAACTTTTTAATCACTTAAATCATATTTTATCATGAACAAAACACTTATTTACGGACTCATTATTGGTGTAGTAATGGGCGCCATTTCTTTTATCAGTTTAAAAATGATGGGCGTTGGTGGTAGCACTATGTTGTCGCTTGTTGGCTTTGCTGTATTTATTGGCTTACTAGTTTTTTTTGGCACTAAAATGCGCACTGAAAATGGTGGCTATGCCACTTTCGGCAAAATGTTTGGCTGGCTTATGGTTATGACCATTGTTGCATCATTGTTGCAAAACATAGTGTCCATAGGTGTTATGAGCACTAGCGGAAGTAGTGCTATGGAAGAAATAAAAACTACTATGCACGATGAAATGCATAAGGCAGATATGACAGATGATGAAAAGAAGGCCGCTGAAATGGTAGAAGGCATGATGGACAAAGGCGGTAATGGTTTAATGATAGGCGCTATGATTGTGGGAGCCTTGGGTGGCTTATTAATTATGGCCATTATTAATCTTATTTTGGCAGCAGTGCTTAAGAAAGATCCGGCACCTATGGCATAACCAAAGAGATAATACCAATCTGTTTTTCATAAAATGTAAAAGGCTGTTGAATTCAACAGCCTTTTTTCTTGTTATTCGCAAGGTGTAAATTAGCACACTCAATTATTTCTCTTTTTTATAAATAGCGCATATGGCCATAGACATAAGCATAGTAATACCGCTTTTGAATGAAGACGAGTCGCTTCAGGAGCTGCATGCGTGGATAAAAAAGGTGATGAATGAGCACCAGCTGAGCTATGAAATTATTTTTATAGACGATGGCTCGCGCGATAACTCGTGGAATGTGATATGCCAGCTGCAACAACAGGATGGTAATGTGCATGCCATTCGCTTTCAGCGCAACTATGGCAAGAGTGCCGCTTTGCACGTGGGTTTTGAAGCAGCTCAGGGCCAGGTAGTGTTTACTATGGATGCCGATTTGCAAGACTCGCCCGATGAGTTGCCTGCAATGCGCAAAATGATATTAGAGCAAGGCTATGATGTGGTAAGTGGCTGGAAGAAGAAACGCCACGACCCACTTTCTAAAACCATACCTACCAAGCTATACAACTGGGCCACACGCAGAATGAGTGGCATATACCTGCACGATTTTAACTGCGGCCTTAAGGCGTATAAACTGGAAGTAATAAAAAGCCTCGAGATATTTGGCGAAATGCATCGCTACATACCCGTAATGGCGCACCGCGAAGGGTTTAAGAAAATAGGCGAGAAGGTGGTGGAGCACAGAGCACGCAAGTATGGCTACACCAAGTTTGGCCTTTCGCGTTTTATCAATGGTCCGCTTGATTTGCTTACCATTATGTTCATTAGCAAATTTGGCAAGCGCCCTATGCACATATTCGGCACCGGGGGTGGACTCATGTTTATACTAGGTTTAGGTTCTGCAGTTTATTTAGGAATATACAAGTTTATGTGCCTGTATGTGTGGCATATAAAAGCTCCACTGTTGGCCAACACTGCGTTGTTTTATATAGCACTGGCTGCTATGGTCATAGGCACTCAACTATTTCTCGCAGGCTTCTTGGGCGAACTTATTTCACGCAATTCCAGCACGCGCAACAATTATAAAGTGCGCGAGAGAATTTAAAATAGACTTATATCCCCAAAATATTTCTAATTAGCCACCAGGCTAATAGCACTATCACCACATTTTTCAGTGTCACGTTTTTTATGTACCACCTGCGCAGTGGCGAGTTTGTATTTAGCAACTGCGCCTCGTTTGCTAGGCCTACAGCAGCCACCGGTATCGCTATTACAAACATCGCATTTAGCCTAATGGCTTGCAGTACATGGCCATGTGTAAGTGCGTGCAATCCGCGCAGCATGCCACAAAATGAGCAGTTGTATCCGCTAAGTTTTTTAAATAAACACTTAGGATAAAACGAGGAGGAAGTAGGTGCATAGTAATACAACACAACCAACCCAATGGTGCAAATAAGCAGTATGAGTAGTATGGATTTTCGTTGTCGCATAGCCTCTTTTAGATTAAAACAAAATTAAATGATGAACTACAAATAAAAGCTTTAATCGCAAAATATGCCATCACACATTCATATGAAATTAGCCGTTTGCCTCCCATTACAGTCCAATCTTATTTTAACATGGGCATATGGTAGTAGTAGTTTGTGATGAGAGCTTTAGCAAACTGCGTACGTTTAAAAATTCAATTCATTTGAAGTAGCATAACCATAGCTTCCCTTCCCGCTTGCCCCTATGGGGTTGGGAAGGGCGAGGGATGGGATTTTACAAATAAATGGTTACTTCGATTTGCAAATTTCAAAAAGAGAAAGTAATTCGATAATATTCTGTAATCATAATAAATTAAAAAGGGAAGCCCTTGGGCTTCCCTTTTTTATTATTTCTAAAAGTGCCAATACTATTAATTGGCTGCGGCTTTTATAGCTATATCGTTCATTCTAAAATTGTAAAACATAAAGGCATATTTGTCTGCAATTTCTTCAATGATTTGGTCGGTGCTTTTTCCTGCGCCATGGCCTGCACTTTTTTCTATCCGTATTATCACAGGGTTGTCGCCTTTGTGATATTCCTGCAAGCGTGCAGCAAATTTAAAACTGTGTGCAGGCACCACACGGTCGTCATGGTCTGCAGTTATTACCATAGTAGCAGGGTAGTTGGTACCAGGTTTTAGGTTGTGGTAAGGCGAGTATTTATATAAATAATCGAATTGGGTTTTGCTGCTGTCAGCGCATCCGTATTCAGGTATCCAGCCTTTGCCCACAGTAAATTTATGGAAGCGCAACATGTCTAGCACACCCACTGCAGGCAATGCCACCTTGTACAAATCGGGGCGCTGTGTCATACATGCACCTACAAGCAAGCCACCATTGCTACCACCTTCTATGGCCAATTTTTCTTTGCTGGTATAGCCTTCTTTTATCAAGTATTCAGCAGCAGCTATAAAATCGTCAAATACATTTTGCTTTTTGTCGAGCATGCCACCCTTGTGCCAATCCTCGCCAAACTCGTTGCCACCGCGCAGGCACGGCATGGCATACACACCACCATTTTCAAGCAGTATAATGCGCGATGAGCTAAAGCCCGGCTGCATAGGTATAGAGAATCCACCATAGCTGTAGAGCAAGGTTGGATTGTTACCATCCATCTTCAATCCTTTTTTGTGTACTATAAACATGGGCACTTCTGTACCATCTTTACTCTTGTACATTACTTGTTTGCTCTCGTAGTCAGCAGGATTGAATTTTACATTTATCTTGTAATACTCTGTGCTGGCACCTGTAGCAAAATCATATTTGAATATTACACTAGGGTAGGTGAAGGATGTAAAGGAATAAAAACAAAACGTGTCCGCCTTTTTGCCGCCAAAGCCTCCCGCAGAGCCTGTTTTGTCAGGCATGGCTATTTCTTTTTTATCGCTGCCATCATAGTTCATTACATACACACGTGTGTTTGCTTTGTCCAAATAGGTAGCAAATATTTTTCCACCTCCGGTGGTTGCACCTTGCAACAAATTTTTCGATTCCGGAATTATTTCTTTCCAGTTTTCTATCGCAGGGTTAGCAGGGTCTACCAGCACAAGGCGCGAGTTGGGTGCGTTTACATCTGTTTGCACAAGTAGCTTACCATCTTCAGTAGCCTCCACAGGCGAGGTGTGGTAAAGTGGGTCGGTAAACAAGGGCTTGAATGCTGCAGCTTTATCAGCCGGATTTTTGTACCACACTTCGTACGTGTCAGTGCCAGGCGCTGCAGTTAAGAAAAGAAATTTTTTGTCCTCAGTCAGGTAAACATTGTGGTAGTAGTTTTCTCTTTCTTTGTTGCTATACACTAGTTCATCGGCACTTTGCGGAGTTCCTATTTTGTGGTAGTACACCATGTGGTTTTTATTGTCGCCACTCAGCTCAGTACCCTTGTTAGGCTCAGGGTAGCGGCTGTAGTAAAAGCCATCGCCATACCATGCAGCTCCGCTAAATTTTACCCACTTTAATTCATCAGTCAGTTTTTGTTTTGTAGCCACATCATATACCTCTATGCGGCTCCAGTCGCTACCAGCTTCATTTATATTCACTGCCATGTAGCGGTTGTCATCGCTTGCGCCTAGCAGTTGTGCGCTGGCCAGTCCACCTTCTGCTATGGTGTTTATGTCTATGAATAATTCATCGGCACCGTCCAATCCTTTGCGCACAAAATATTTTCCTTGTGGCTCCAGCCCGCTGTTTTTAAATATGAAATAGTAGTCGCCTACTTTTATAGGAGCACCTACTTTTTCAAAGTTGAACAGTTCTTTAAACCTGGCTGCTATTTCATTGCGATAAGGAATAGCATCTAAATAGCCGCGTGTAGTTGCTATTTGTGCATCTACCCATTGGGCAGTTTGCTTGCTCGTGTCATTCTCCAGCCACATGTAAGGGTCGCTTACTTGTGTGCCAAAAAAATCGAGTGTTTTTTCTTCTTTTGCGGTAGTGGGGTAGGAGGCAATTTTCATAAGTGGTTTTTGCTCTTCGTGTTTTTTGTCAGCGCAGCTGCCAAGCACAAGTGCAGCGCCTGCAATTAAGAAAAGTGTTTTCATTTTTTATGTTTGGTTTTTTTAATAAAAAGGTGGGGCAATGTTAGCCCATTCATGTGCTTTAGCATATGAAATATGATGAGCGGATTATGAACAGAATATTAATTTCGGATTAGTTCATTCCTTCACCCACTTAGCAGCGCTGCTCCAATCATTGCCTGTTATAAGCAAGGTGTAAATTCCAGCAGGCAGGTGTGCTATATGTATCTGCGAGCATGCAGGGAAAGTGCCTACACATTTGCCCGTTACATCCAGTATTTGAATAGTACTGGCAGAGGTAGGTAAATTTTTTATTGTAAGTAGAGTGCTGGCAGGATTTGGCATTAGTTCAAATAAGGCAACACCTGTTTGTAGAATATTATCGGGGTTGGCATTAAAAGTATTGCTTGCATTAGAGCATCCGTTGTTGTCCAGTCCCACGCATACATAATTGCCGGCTCCATAGGTGGCCACAGAAATAGTATTGGTTGTAGCTGCGCTTATTAGTTGTCCGTTCAGGTACCAGCTATAAGCAGCAAACCCCGAAGTAGCCGTGCAAGATCCGTTGGCGTAGCTAATGCTAATGGCAGTAACAGGATGATTGGAAAGCATGAGTGCAGCTACGCTATCGCAACCAGCAATAGCGATAAGGCTATCCAAATATATACCTGGCAAAGAGAAGTAATTGTCACCAAACAACACACTGTCGGCAGGGCAAATTGTAGCTTCAGTATAAGAATAGGAAGTGGGGCAATCCACTGCATTGTTTTCAAACCAGAGTATGTCGCCAAACAAAAAACCGGTGCTAAAAATGTCTAGGTCTGAGTCGTTATCCCAATCTATTGCCACAACTTCGCCATGGCCTATGGTTGTATTAATGGTGGTAATAACTGTAAAATTTTCAGAGCCATCATTGTCATATATAAGCAGCTGCTTATCATCAGTTGTTATGGCTACTATGTCTTTGTCGCCATCCATATCAAAATCGCCAATGCTAAAATCGCTTGGTCTGTCTATAGTGGAGCTAATAGTGGCAATGGAAAAAGTGAAATTGTCGTTTTCAATCCACCACAGTTTATCTTGCTCAGGGTCGCATAGTACAAAATCCATATCGCCATCGGAGTCTAAATCGTTGGCAACAAATTGCGGCCTCATGGCAAAGGCATACATGGTAAAGTTAGAGGTGAGCGCAGTGGTAAAATCTGCTAAATCCAAATCGGTAAAAGAGTTGCCATTGTTTCTTTGGTAGCGCAAGTGCTGGTCATAGTTTAAGTAGGGTATGTCTTTGTCGCCATCACCATCTATATCTACCACATCAAAATATTCGTAACCTCCTGTAATGGTGGTGGAGGTGTAGTTATTGCCGCTAGCTTCATATCGTTTAAAATCTCCTGTGCAAAGCAGAATGTCGTGGTTGGCATCATTGTCCAAATAACCTATCCAAAAATTGTATGCGTAATCAACATCTTGTATATTGGAAAAAGTAAAGCCGTTGCCGTTGTTTATAGCCCAGTTTAGCTCCCAATCACTCATGTAGAGGTAATCTATGTCGCCATCGTTGCCTTTGTCAAATGGTATTAACTGCTCAATACTCGATACAGGCTGGGGCACTTCTACCACCAATCTTTCTGACGGTTGTAGCATACCATTAAAAAATTGCCTATTGCTATTTACTTCATAATTGCCGGAGTACTTGCCATAGATATCCAAAAGACCATCGTTGTTGCCATCCATTATGGTTATGTTTTGAGCGCCTCTGCTATAGTTGTTTGTCCAAAAAGTAAATTCAGTTCCATTCTTTTTGAAAAAATCGAATTGACTTCCAAATTGTGCTCCAGTCATCAATTCTTTTTCACCATCATTATTCATGTCAATATAATTTCTCACAGGCAGCCATGTGTCTAATAAATTTTGAATGGTATATGTGGCATTGGCACCGCGCAGCAACACCGAGGTAAGGCCACCTTCACTAGCAAGTATGTCTGTATCACCGTCCTCATCATAGTCTACCATAGGGCCAAAAGTGCAACCTGAGTTAATGGGCAAATTACCGGAATTGGTAAAGTTGAAATTTCCATTATTGCGCATTATGAGGGCATTGACTCCTGTGGCTTGGTGAGCTAGTGCAAAATCTATTTTATTGTCACCTGTAAACTCGCCTAATATGCCTTGGCCTTCATAGTCCACATGTATGAATTCGTGAAATGTGAAAGTGAAATTGCCTAAATTTTCAGCTACACCTATTATATAGTCTGTTGTTTCAAAATCCCATCTGCTATAAGCAAAATCAGGCAAATCATCATCATTAAAATGAGCTACGCCATAAAGCCTGACAGGTTGTGTATCAAAATCTATCCAGTCATATTCAAAATTAGTTTCATCTATGTTTTTGATATAGTGCAGCACATTTATGTTGGCCCAAAAATCAACGAGTATATCCATATCGCCATCCATATCCATGTCCACTACTTCTAATTTTCTTATCAGGTCGTCATAACCTGCATACATGAGTGGAATCACCTCGTAGTTATAATTTCCATCGTTGCGGTAGTAATAAATAAAAGTATTGCCCCATTCACTTGAAGCAAGTAGCAAAAAGTCTTCATATCCATCTTGATTAATATCTGCAGCCTGCACAAATGTGGATGTATAAAGTGTGTCAGTTAGTTCTACCACTTCCGGCAATCCAAGTGCATTGTTCTTAAACAAGACCAATTCTGGTTTGTATTGCATGGCAACTATCACATCTTTCCATCCATCGCCATTATAATCCATTACGGCTACACTGCCATCGCCAGTATCGCCATTGGAATATTGTATGTAGTGGCGTTGCCATTGTGCATGAGCAAACAGAAGTATAAGATTGCACGCCAGGAGTAAGGTGAATTTTTTCATTAGAGATAATTAATTTGTCACGGCAAGTTAAACCAATTATTGGTTTCGGTATAATCTGCTTTTACAAGAGTAATTTTTTTAAGAAAGCTCTACATAATCGAGCTCATTGCCAAAAGAATCTTTTAACAATGCGAGTGCACCAAATGAAATGAGCATGCATACTGTGCCCACTATATAAGCCGCATATATATTGCCCACAGAAGTTTCCAATGCTTTAAAACTAAGTGTAATGGGTATTACTGCTCCGCGCACAAAATTGGGCACAGTGCTGGCCACAGTGGCGCGTATGTTGGTGCCAAATTGCTCGGCTGCCATGGTTACAAAAAGTGCCCAGTAGCCGGTAGATGTACCTATGAGGAAACAGAAAAAATAAAGCAAATTGGGGCTCAAGTTTTTCCATTGCAGAAATGCAATGCATGTGACTACAGTGGCTACAAAAAAATAGAACACCACTTTTTTGCGCGACTTAAACCATTGGCTGAGCAAACCACTAAACAAGTCGCCTGCGCTGAGGCCTACGTATGCATACATGATGCAATAACTGATGTCTACTGTACCTTGTATGGTTCCGTTGCTCATGGCAAACTTGTCTGCAAATTTTACAAGTATACCTATGCAAAACCACACTGGCAAACCAATGGCTATGCAGGCCAGATATTTTTTTAAGCGTTCTTTATTTTGAAAGAGCATAAAGAAATTTCCTTTTTGTACTGATGTGTTTTGCTTCACTTGGTCGAACATGCCACTTTCAAAAGTGCCCATGCGAAGTAGTAATAATAACAAACCTAGCATGCCACCTATAATGTACATAGTTTGCCAGTTTTGCAAGCCAAACCAACTCACATCGGCATTCTTAATGAGCACCGCAGCCACTGCCCCAAGAGCACCCATGCACACTACCACCATAGTGCCATAGCCGCGTTTGGTTCTATGCATTATTTCGCTCACTAGTGTTATAGCAGCACCCAGCTCGCCTGCTAAACCAAAGCCAGCTATAAAACGAACCAAACTATATTGAAACATATTGCCTACAAATGCATTGGCAATGTTGGCTACAGAATAAAGTAGTATGCTGCCAAACAATATATTTTTTCGTCCCACTTTGTCGCCTACAATGCCCCAAAAAACACCGCCTAACAGCATGCCGCCCATTTGCCAAAGGAACAGAGTATAATCGTATTGGTCTATGAGTACTTTGTCCAGTATGCCTATACCCTCTATACTTTTTTTGCTTATGATGTTAAACAGCTGCAAATCGAATATGTCTACAAAGTAGCCGAGCGATGCCACCATCACTGTCAGATTTATAGCGCTACTTTTTTTTATATCGATGCTCATGTGCTGTTATTTGTAGGAGTTTAACTCTTCAGGGAAATTCCAATTTATTTTTTTTCGGGATATAATTTTCTGAATGCGTTGAACACAGCCTGATGTGTAACGGTGGCGTGGTTTTCATCAGGCAAATAATCGAAGTGCACTGTTACGCTCTTTGATTTTGTGTTACTTATTTTTTCGTACAAAAGGTTGGCATCTACCTCCATCACATGTGGCTCCTCGGTAGGGGCAAGGCCTTCTTTGCCCACTCCTATATACACGTTGGTGGTATGTGCATAGTGTTCAAGCATTATGTCAGAATCGGTACTTAATAACGAGCCATTGTTCCACCACAAACTAGGACTTACAATAATATAATTATCGAAAAGTAAGGGTCTTTTCAAAAGTACTTCTGTGGCCAATAATCCTCCAAGCGATTGGCCTATGAGAGTTTTCGTTTGGCCTACTTTGTAGCTGTTCGTTATATAGATTTGGACTTCTTCTATGAACTTTATAAAATTAGCAGAGCCTCCTGTAGTAGGATAATTTTTTTTATCCTTTTCTACCGTTGTGGGAAATGTAAAATCTCTTTTTCTATCCACATTGGCTATGCCTACCACTATAGATTTTGGAAACCTGTTTATCCACTGAAAATTATTGTATTGAACAATACCAGCAACATGTATAAAATCCTCATCTGCCGAGCCATCCAACAAATAGATAACAGGGTAGTGCAAGGTGTCGTTGGGGTTGTAACCTTCTGGCAAATAAATATTAAGTGTCCTTTCTTCGTTTAGAATTTTAGATGTAAACGTAACTGTCTCACCAATAACAAAAGGTTTTTTGTCACCTTTATTGGCTGTGTTGGGGTTAGTTACAAATGAATAGATTATCAATAATGAAAGAGCTACTAACGAAAGCAAAATTTTTGTCTTCATTTCATTTTTTGTTTTAGTTACAAAACTAGCCGGCAGTCTTTAGCCAGTGCTCAATTTTGTCGGCCAGCACATTGCTCAGTTTAAAGTAAGATTCTTCCGTCCAGCCTGCCACGTGCGGTGTTATTATTACCTTATTGCTATTCATCAGATATTTCAAATCCTCAGGCATGTGGTCAAAATCAAGACCTTCCAACGAGGCTTTTTCATATTCCAGCACATCTAT
>JANOXJ010000276.1:0-1881 GCA_031418455.1 Flavobacteriales bacterium
AGTCCATTTATAAATACATTGCTCTTAGGCGTGCTGTAGTAGTTAGCCAGTTCTATGTATTCGTTCATGGTTACTTTTAGCGGAATGCTATCAAAATTTTGCGCCTCGGCCAATGCCATTTTCAAGATGATTAAATCCATCATGGCTATGCGCTCTGTTTCCCAGTTAGGCGAGTTTTTAGAAATAAGCTCTTCGCTCTCGCTGCCCATAGATAGGGTTTTGCGGAAAAGCAATTTGGCATATTCTTCTTCGTCATCGCCTGCCTTCCATAGTGGAAGCAGTGTTATATCGTCTTCGCCTTCTTTTATGGCTTTAAGTGTACGCAGCACCATGCTGCTAGCCAAGTCCAAATCATCGTTCCAAAAAATGCCCTGGTCTTCCAGCCACTCGTGCATTAATTCAAAATTGATAAGGTGCTTGCGAAGGAAACGTATAAGGTACTCACGGTCGTGCTCAAAGCCACGCTCTTTGCTTTCCATATATTCCTTATAGTCGTCACTTTCGGTAAGCGATTTAAACATTTGCTTCAGCAAATCGTCATTGTCGCGCCAGCGTATATGAATGTCCTTCTCTGCCTTTTGCAGCACTTTGCTATTGGCAAGTATGCGTATGAGTACGTTGGTCACAAACTTTGCATTTGGATGTAAGTCTTCTTTGGTTGGCAATTTTTTGTTCATGCCCGCCTCTATTTTTTCTATAGCCTTGCTCTGCATTTCAGGCAGCAGTGCTATTATAGCTATGTATAGATCTCTAAAGCGCTCAAAACTTTCGAAAAGCATTTTCTCGTAGCGTACAATGTCAGGTTTATCATCGCTGTAGTAAGCAAAAAGTATATGCATTACTTTTATGCGGATGTGTCTTCGGTTTAACATACTTCGTTAGGTGGTTTTTTCTTAAAGGCCCGTTCTATATAGTTAGTAAGAGAGGCTTTTGGTTTCTAGTTTTTTTTCCTTAAAATAAATTCTACACTATCTCATTTATTTTGCAATACAATTCCAGCTGCTTTGCAAAACTTGTAGGTCCTATTGCTTTGTTTTTATTTTACCCATGGCATCTATTCTTGCTTCGGCCAGTTGGTTTGCGGCAAGGTAGGTGGGTATATTATCCTGTTTGGATTTTTTGTAAATATTTAGCGTAGTAGCATAAATGTTTTCGGCTTGCGAGAGGGCTGCCTGGCGGTTGTAGCCAATTATTTCCCAATAGCAGTTTATTATTCCTCCGGCATTTACCAAATAATCAGGAGCGTAAAGCATTCCTTTATTCAGCACTGCCTGGCCGTGTACGGTTTCGTCCTTCAATTGGTTATTGGCCGCACCACAAATAATGCTGCAACCTAATTTTTGCAAAGTATCATCATTGATGGTGGCACCAAGTGCGCATGGGCTGTATATTTCCATGGGTGTATCGTACACCGCATTTACATCCACCGCTTGTACATTGTATTTGGCCACCACTTCTTTCACGCGGTCTTCATATATATCTGCTATGGTTACCACAGCTCCTTCTTTTACTAAGTGCTCCACCAGGTATTCGCCTACGTGGCCCACACCTTGCACCATTACTTTTTTGCCAAGCAACGAGTCGCTTCCGGTAAGTTCTTTAGCACTGGCTTTCATGCCCATGTACACGCCATAGGCAGTCACAGGACTAGGGTCGCCACTACCACCGCGGTATTCAGGCAAGCCTACCACGTGGTTGGTTTCCATTTTCACGTACTCCATGTCTTTGGTAGAAATACCCACATCTTCTGCAGTTATGTATTTGCCTCCAAGGCTGTTTACAAACTTGCCAAACCTGCGCATAAGCGCTTCATTTTTGTCTTTGCGCGCATCGCCTATAATAACAGCCTTTCCGCCCCCTATGTTGAGGCCGGCAAGAGCG
>JANOXJ010000277.1:0-4313 GCA_031418455.1 Flavobacteriales bacterium
CCCCAAATAAATAGTAGCATCGCTAAAATAAACCGCACTTGCATTGGGCCAAGGAGAATCGTTTTGGTTTTGAAAAGCCCAGTCAATGCGCCTAGATGTCATGGGGATGCATTCACCCGCTTCATTACCAATTTTGAGAAAGTCTTTTCGAAGTCTATCTCTATAAGCCCAGTATTTATCAAGATTTTCTTGATCTGTTTGCGTGTAAGAAAAATTCGAAAACAGAACTGTTCCAAAGAGTATAAGTAGTGATTTATTCATAGTTTTTGGTTTTTATGATGGGTGGTGTTATTGAATAATAGAGTAGGATATCAAACACCAGTCTTTATTTGTTTCAAGTATTCTTTGTTGCACAATCCCAATGTTCTTTGCTATTGAGTATTCTGTAGAATCATGGGACTCCGAAGCATCAGATGAGGCTTCCCATGTTGCGATTTGAAAGTAGGTTGAGTCATTCAAAATTATTGAGTCTCTAATTCCTATCAAAACGGTTTTTTGACCAAACTCTCCCGCTTCTCCATACAAACCAGCATAATTATTGAGAATATGTGGATATATGAATAAACTGGCCTCCCCAACATAATTCCCAGGTTTCCCTCTCGACCGGAATACTTTGTGACATGAACATTCGTTGGTTGTTAGACAAGGAAAAGACCAAGACGGATCGTGCCAATAATTAACCAACCACCCTCCATAAGTATGAAACTCATAAAAATCAAACCAGTCACTACCATCAGCATGGTCATATACTGTAACAGTATCCAACTCTCCTGTAGTTTGCTCCTGATAAATCCATTGCGTACCCGTTTTAAAATAGTACCATTTTTTCATTTCCTCAATAGAAGAATCGTATTGGCATACTTTGGGTGGTTCGGGCGGTGGTTCGTGTTTGCAGGTGGCTAGCACTACACAAAGTGTTATGAAAACTAAAAGATGAACAAGGTATTTTATCATCTGCGGTTAATTGGTTTTTAGAATTACCCCATTGGGGCAAGTCAAATGTAGGGGATATTAGTTCAAAAGGTTCAATTTCCATTTAGGTTTATTTCTATTGAGGTGAGCGGAAAAGCTCTAATGAATTAATAGGAAATACTAAACCGAAAGAATAACTGAACGAAAAAAAAATGGATAGCATTTTTATCTTCAGAAGTTAATTCGTTTTTTGCAATACCCCATTGGGGCAATACGAAAGTAGATGTTTTGTTCTATGTTGCTTGTTGCACACAAGCACACTTTTTTAGATACGGGCTAAAAGCCCTCAAGCAGCTTTATGGCACTGGCTACACTTCGTTAAGCCAGTGCGAGTAAATAATGGTTTATCCCGACATAAAAAAAGCCCACTAAAATTAGTGGGCTTAAATTTTTTTGTCTAACCGATAAACTAAATTCTAGTTTTCAATTAATCAAAACCAGTTTAGTTGCTGCAATTAAGGAAGTTATACGGCTCGTAGGGCGGTGCGCCTGGGTAAGTAAAGCTACCTCTAAGTGCATAAAAACGTATGTGGTCTATAGTAGTACCATCGGGCACGGTAAAGAAATCATCGGGCAAAATGGTAAGGCGGAAAAAACCAGGTTGACCTGGCACCGCAGTCATTTTTAGGGCTGGTGTGCTGGTTACCATATTAGCGGCTACATAGTTGGCACCGGTAAAGTTAAACTCGTCATAGTCGGCACGCAGAAAAAGGTAGCACTCATCATCGCCCATGTTCTGTAGCTCTGGTCTTGTTTCCTGATTGTTGTCGTAGGTAATGGATATAAAATCTTCCGTTTTACCTAATTGTGGAAATGGGCAATACAAGTCATCGCACAATTTTGGGATGATAGGAATGTTGAAATCACCTGTTTTAGCTTCACCAAAGCCATCATCAGGAAAAGCATTGCCATTGTCTAACTTAGCCAGGCAGCTAATTCCTTTGCTAAAAAAAGTAGGCCCATCTACACCATAAAAAGTTTCTGGAACTATTTTGTAGGAATAAAGAAGATTGCCAAGATGTGTCATAAGGCGGCTATCATCGCTATCGCCCCAACCTCCATTTCCTCCTGGGTCGCTAGGGTTCCAAGTCCATAAATATACTTGGTCTTGCACCTCAGGGTGGGCTATAAGCATGCTCTTAAGACCAGATGTAGTTTGGTTTACATCTATATAAATGGTAACAGAATCGTCCACAGCAGTAGGCGATGGCAGTACAAACGCAGCTTGCGCATTCATAGCGGTAGCGGCACATACAATGGCTATTGAAAGAAATATATTTTTCATATTCTAATATTATTGAACGCGTTGAATGTTAAAAATGTAAGTAACCGTAGGAGTGCGCACACCAGTAGCATCTTCGCAGTAGCGGTGCAATTCTAAGTCTAGGCTCGTGTCAAAAACACGTGGCATGGTGCCCATTTGCATTATCAATGTGTCTGTATCGCTTTCCAAATATATTTCAGAAGGAAAGTCATTATTATCAAAATGCCAACTGCCACCAAGTCCGAAGTAGTTTTTGCCGGGGCCAGGTACTACTACATAACTCATAGCAGCTGAGTTAAAGGTTATATGTGTTGGCTCCACACCATCTTGCACATAAAACGAGCTGAAATCGCGTGTTTCCTTTATAGGATTATTCTCATCGCGTTGTTCAAAGGTGTTTATTTTCCAAGTGCCACTTATACCTTCTATTTTGCTAAATAGCTCGCCTAGTTCGCCTTCTATTTTTGGCTTGCAGGTGGCAAGTGCCACACACGCTGCTAGTAATAGGGTTATTTTTTTCATGTCTATTTTGTTTGTCATTTTGCTTTTCCAAAATTAAATAAATTTATTCGCAACCACCCTCGGGGTTAAATACAAAGTCAACACCGGTGCCCTCTGAGTTAGGAAACTGAACTGCCATGCCAGGGCAATTCCAAGGTGCATTGCGTATCAATACATTTTGACCTGCGGCACCCCTACGTTGCTGTAAGTCTAGGTATAAGCCTTCGCCCAATGTTTCTTTTCTAAACTCGTCTTGTGCTATATCTACCACCTCGGCAGCACTAGCACCGGTGCTTACAGGAAATACTCCTGCGCCAAATGCGCGGTCACGAATTTCATTCAGGTCGGCTATGGCAGTACTAAGGTCGGTGCCAAGCGCTCCAAGCGATTCGGCACGAATTAGTTTTACTACAGTATAGCGCAGTATAGGTAAATCAAAAAAGTTGATACCTGCATTGTTGGTAGCCGATGTTCCAAAGCGTGTAAGTTGGTATTGGCCTCCTGCAAACACTATCCAATCGGCACGACTATCTATAGCGCTAAGCGAGAATAAACTGTTTACCTCCTCCGACATGCTAAGCGTAGCACCTGTAACACCATATGCGCGGTACATGCCTGTGTAGCCGCCATTGCGCACATCATTATTGGTTTGTATAGAATTAGAGCCAAATATTAGTTCAGGATTGTCGGTGTTTTGTGCCTCCGCGGTCCATGCATGAAAAGAGTCTATACTTGGCTCAAGCGAAAACTGGCCTGAGTTTACCACGGCATCGCAGTAGGTAACACAGTTGGCATAATCATTCTGAATCCAATAAGTGTATGCAAGCAATGAGGCTGCTGCATATTTATTGGCATAAAAACCGTTGCTTGCAGGCAGTCCGTTGAAGGCAGCAGTTAAGTCGGCTTGTATAAAATCATAACACTCTTTCACGCTGCTGCGTGGCTTTGGCAATTGCGACACAGCATCGCGAATTACTATGCCTGCATGACTGTTGTCTGCAGAATATCCCCATGGCTGAGCCCATGTTTTTAATACCCAAAAATGTGCAATGGCTCTTATAAAGCGTGCTTCATTTTCTATTTGCGCCAGCTCAGCAGCATCTATACCGGGCACATCCTTAGTATAGTCTAGCAGCATATTGGCTCTAAATACTGACAGGTATAAGTCTTGGTATGTGCTGTTGGTAGTGGTAATAAAGAAGTTGGTAGAGCGCGTGTACACCGCAGACAAATCATTGTTTAGCACAGGTGCTGCCGCATTGCTGCTGCGCAGTTCATTAAAGTTTTGAATGCGGCCGTTCAATACATTCACCAACACATCGTACGCACCATTTAGCACCATGCGTGCATCTTCCGGTGTTTGTATCAGTTCGGTTAAATCGCTTATTTGGTTTTCACCTTTCACTGTAAGCATTTTTTCGCAACCCACAGCAGGCATTAAGCAAAGTATAAGCGCTACGAATTTTATGTTTCTTATTTTCATTTTGCGTAGTGTATTGGGTTAGAATGTGGCTGAAAAAGAAAGATTAAAACTCTTTTCTTGCGGAGGTGTCAAGTAAGTAATGTTAGGGCTAAG
>JANOXJ010000278.1:0-5753 GCA_031418455.1 Flavobacteriales bacterium
TTGTTATAGTGGATTTTATAGATTAATGTGTTGTGCTTAGTAATTGAAAATATTATTTCCTTTTACCAAAGTGACCAAACCAGCAAAACAAGCACTTGAAAAACGCGTTGCAGATCTTGAACAAAAAATGAACGCCTTGCTGCTTCAATTAGAAAAGCAATAAGGCGAAAAAAATAGATACTATGAATACGAGACTAATATCCTTTGTATTGGCACTAACCGTAATGCTCAGTTGCAACCGCTGCAAAGAGGAGTGCGATGACCCAACAAATCCGGAGTGTCCGAATTATGTGGCGCCTGTGGATCCGTGCACTAACTCACAAGAGGTAAGCGCAAACTTTACTATTTCGCAAAGAGCCGCTAATGGTGGCCAAGACGTAAATACCTTCATCGAAACTGATTATTACGTTGTCCCAAGTGGTTTAGTGAGATTCTATGCGTTACAAGAAAATGCTGATTATAAATGGATAATTGGAGCAGATACAATTTACAGCAGGGAGTATGATTTGGTTTTTGGTGAAGCGTTCGCAGGTCAAGTTATTCCAATCAAATTAATTATTAGTGCTGCTCCCGATTCCTTTTGTTTTCCATTGGATAATGGTATTGACACTCTCATAAGGAATATTGAAGTAAGAGACCCGGCAGATTGTGAAATTTCCTATTTGGGAAATTATTATGGGTCTTGGAGCGAAGCCCCAAATGATTCTTTTTTTCTAAAATTATATCTCCTGCCAGATTCAACTTTTCCAGTAAATGATTGTGGTGAATTATGGGGCAAAGGGTTGAATGGTGACTATAACGATTCATGTCATTTGGTGATAGGAGGTGTTACAGATAACTACATTAGAATTGATTATGATTGGTGCCCATGGTTTACCATGAATGAACCTACTGGTACGTTTCTTCTTGATGTTTCATCTAACACCATTCATGGCGAGTACAGTTTGATTTTAGATGATGACCCCTATATAGAAGTGGACAAAATTTTTGATGGACGTAAAATTGAATAAAAAATGAAACACAAAATAATACTCATATACTTGATCGCACTACCCGTAGCGATTTTAGGACAAATATGTGACCCGAATGGTATTACTACAAGTCCTTATATTCCAGACGTTTCAACAGGAAGTTCTTATGTGTTACCAGATCCTGCTTTTGAAAATAATTTTGAATGGTTTGGCAATGATGGACAATATCTATTCCAGTTTCCTCTTAACAATATGGATGGATACACCTCAGTACAAGCAATGGAAAGTCCGTACAATGGATTTGCCAATCTTACCTATCCATTCTTAACTCTTGGTGTTACATTAGACGAACTAGACATGTATCCTGAACAGGGTTGGGAACTGCTATCGGTCAACCTTGGCTCTTATCCAAGTGGCCTTTTGTTGGCAGCTCATTTACCTAGTTTCAATTCCGCCAACGACCGAACACCATATTTAATACTTTACAATAAACAACGCGGAATAATTCGAATTTTTTGCAATTACTACACGACAGAGTCTTATGACAAGGCTAGGGTAACTTTATTGCATCCAAAGGGAGATCAATTCAATCCAATTGACGTTTCCGGTCTATTGAGATATACCCCAATGGCGCGGGTTTGCAACCCGTGCCTTCACTTGCCTGGGCTTTCAGCCCAGTTTTCTATTCATCTCCTCTAATACATATCTCCAATGAATAAGCAATTTCCTTTATTCCTATTTGCTATTGTTGTTGTATTGAGTTGCAACCGCTGTAAGGAGGAGTGCGATGACGCTACAAATCCTGAGTGTCCGAATTATGTGGCGCCTGTTGTAATCAATCCTTGTGAAGATGCCGAAGAGACCAGTGCAGATTTTGAAATGTATCAGCACTTATCGCCCGGGCTCACTATAGACACTTTGATTGAGTTCTATAACTATTGCCTTACCAACCGGGACATTACCTTGCGGGCCAGTCAAGACAATGCTAACTATCATTGGATTATTGGTGCGGATGACTACTACACACAGGAAGTAACATTTGAAGTCGGTTCACAATTTGAAGATGTTGAAATTCCACTTACACTGATTGTCACGCGTGCTCCAGATTCACTTTGTAATAACAATGATAATGGCGTTGATACTGTCACCAAAACTATTGTGGCCCGCTACTACTGCAATTCTTCCATTTATGGAAAATACTATGGCACATGGGAAAATGAAGAAGTTGATTCGTTTGTTGTGGAATTTACATATGAGGCAGATGGTTCAAGCTTTTGTGGAATATTCAACTTGGTAGGAGTGCAGCCATTGGAGCCTGATACCTGTATAAACGGCAATACCAGACGCGTGGATAATTATTTGGAATTCGATGGCTTTGCTGGCGATTGTTACATGCCTATCGGCACTGCTCAACTGGATAGTGCGCTACAAAACATCACCATCGACTACTCCATATTGGTTAACATCACTCAGAATGAACCACGCATTCAACACGTCTTTAAGGGCCATAAAATCAATTAAACCTTTGCAAAAATGAAAAAATTATTTACCCTACTTCTTTCGATATTTCCTTTCACGCTTATAAGTCAAACATGCGAACCGAACGGGATTAGTACAAACCCGACAAACCCGACAAATCCAACAGCACCATCTACAGCATACATCAACAATTTCAATTGGTTTCAGCAAGCTGTAAACGGTGTGCTGTTTGATATGCCGCTCAACAATATGAGTGGCTACTATCCAATATCTGCGATGCTAAATCCGTATAATCCAAGCAATTTGTTGTGCAACTATTTAGAAGAGGCCGACCTTGACAACTTAGATGTTTATCCTGAAGACGGTTGGGAATTGCTGTTCTTCAACTTAGGAACATTTCCTAATGGTTCGAGTTATGCAAGTGCGAATAACAATGTTCCATATATCATGTTGTACAATAAGTACAGAAGTACATTAAGAATTTTTGGGAACGCAAAGTTTCTTCAAACCAATTATGAGGAAGTCCGAATCACTCTGAAATTCGATGAAGAATTTGACTACTCTGGTTTGTTCAGGATCAATAGTGGAACAGATCGCACATTGGATCAGGCGACTACCACCGCATTTGCATCCTCAATAACTAGACTTCCAAATGCAGATAACGCATGGTTTCATGTGGATTTTCAAGTAGCATATGATCCGTGCACGTGTCTTTATGACAGCAGATTGCTATTAGAGATTACGCCCATCACGTCCACCCAAATAGAAATCACCAACAGCGATTTTCCTGATATCAACATTGATTTGCAAAACAACAATGGATTGGATCAAGCTTCTGCCATCATACCAGTGGCGCCAAGAATGATCACATTTCATACTATGGCAGAGAATATCGAATATGCCCGAGTAGTATCAGAAAAATATTTAGCGCGTATGGCAACAGACGGATTTAATACAGATGTGCTTGCTTCTACCTATTCAACCCTTGCATTATTGGAAGTGCTTGCCCATGCACAGACTAATACCATTGGAGGTAGTGACATAGCGGCAGCAGCACAGCATGCTGCTGATATGCGAATTCAATGGGGCTTATTAACCTCTGGACAGGTAAGCAGTTACTTGAATGATTTTACAAGTAGAGTAGAATCATCATGGGGTGTATTGCCTTCGGCAAGTTGGAGCTACTACCCGGGCACTTATAGTTACACTCTCAATTTGGAACAAGTAGTTGCATTTTGCCAACTTCACATGCCCGCTGCGCAAAGTTTTGCTTCTTATGCGCTAACAACTTCTGAGAATGAAAATAAATTTAGTATCACACCATCATCGGCTTATGGTTCTTCTACTGTTGAGTTACAAACAGCACCGCCCGGGAATACTGAAACAGTCAATCTTCTCAACCCCGGCACTTATCCGATTCAAGAAACAGATGCAAACTTTCTTGGTGTAAATGCTCAGAACTATCCTGTTTATAATGAGGTGTTGGGGTTGTTTGCGGTGCTTGAGCAGCCGAAGTTAGATATTTATCATGAAGTAGAAATTAACGAAGATGATGTATATACGAACCCATATGGTAACATAGGTTCAGAATGTGGATCTGGTACCATTGCTGGTCCTTATACAGTAGAAAGGTATACTTATTCAGAAACTATAGATCGCTACAAATTTAAATTGACTGAGCCTTTGAAGATTCTATTCAACCCAACTTTGTCCTCAGAAATTGAATCAATCGAATTATCTGTCGCACTACATCTAACGGGTTTTTATGTTGACCATGAAGTACCTTCTTATCAACAAATATACGATTTAAACGGTGCCTCTATTCAATTAAATCCGGTGTGTTTTGGGGATTCAGCTGATATTGGCGTTTTCTTTTGGGTAAATCCGGAATTAAATGAATTTCACAATAGTATACAAGCAGATAATTTAAAAGCCAGTGAAGATTATCGATATACTTATTACATTTCTGGAGGTATGGTAAACTCATTCTCATATACGAGTGGAAATTTTCCAATAGATGTTTTTAATGAAGCAGTGTTTACATTAGAAAGTAAATCAACTCAAAAGTGGAAAGATTTTCCAAGAGAGCGTGCAGCGATTGATATGCCGGATGATGATCCTAATACAGCTGATTGTTGGTGGCAGGCCCCTAATTGGGAGGACTATGAACCTGGTTATTTTTGTGGTGTGTACCCCAATGCGATGCTTGATGGGAAAATTGATGATTTGCATACAGATTTAATGAGAGAAATTAGCTTTTACCCTCCAGGCTCTATCAATGTGCCCAACAATTATGGTTATCTGGCATTAAATATTAAATTGAAGATAGACGAACGTTTTGTCATACAAGCAGTTAAAATTCCAATTGAAGGCATCCAAAACAATATCGAATCGGATATACCTGTATCTTGGAGTTATACCCAAAATCCAAACTCAATCGGAAGCAATTCACTCACGCCTTCCGCTTATTACAATGTTCAAAATTGGACTGCAAATGATATTAATACAACAGGGGGTGAATATCTAAATCCGCCATCTTCGAATCCTATAATTATGCCTAGTCATTTGCACTCCATTGATATTTTGGGCAACCAAACTAAAGATGCAAATGTGAGCGAAGTAATTTTTAAAGCCGAAGATCATATTTCTGTATATGGTGATGTTACATTACCTGAGGGTTTTACTTTGCGAATAGAAGATTTGGTTAACGAAACTTCCATACCTACTCCATCGGTATCTGAAACAGAGTTAAGTGCTTTCTGCCAAGGTATTGGTGGTAATAGCTATAGCGCCAATCAAAGGTCGAATCAAGGCAATAGCAGTTTTACTGCGACACCGCGGCCTTTGGAAAAGGAAAATAATTATTCACTTGGTGTCTTCCCCAACCCAACAACAGAAACTCTGAACTTAAGCCTTCTCAACTTCAGCGGTCAAGTGCAATTTGAAATTTACAATGCCATTGGCAACAAGCTTCAAAGTTTTAGCAAATCATTAGACAATGGAATAAGAATGAACTATGTAACCTACTCCGCAGCAGACTTGCCTAACGGCACTTACACCATAATAGCCCGCATGGCCGATGGTACAAGTGCGACAGAGCAGTTTGTTGTGCTCAAGTAAAAAGATTTTTTTTTGCAACATCAAAACCTTCTGTGTTTCCACAAAAAAGCATGGAAGGTTTTTTTGTATAATTGTTATAGTGGATTTTATAGATTAATGTGTTGTGCTTAGTAATTGAAAATATTATTTCCTTTTACCAAAGTGACCAAACCAGCAAAACAAGCACTTGAAAAACGCGTTGCA
>JANOXJ010000279.1:0-19384 GCA_031418455.1 Flavobacteriales bacterium
TCCAGATTTTTTACCGGCAAAAAAGGTATGCAATGGGAATAATTAGCGCTTGCCATAAATTTTGTTTCAATTCAATATTAATGGTTGAACAATAATACCATTCAATCCCACAAAATACAAACCTCTTTCCAATGAACTTAAATCAATTGAAGATACATTGTTCATTATCAGTACACATCTGCCTGCAGAGTCCATCAATTTTATTTCCTTTACCATTGAGTTTATATTAAGAATATTATTGGCCGGATTGGGAAACACTATTATCTGTTCTGAAATATTTTCATTTACAGATACTGGATTGTTGCTCATGTTAGGTGTAGGAGTAGCGGTAACTGCAATGGTGCTACTGCCATCCACTATTCTTTCTTGCGACATATCTATGACCGATATGCATGGCCAAAATCTATTCTCAATGCGCGGCTGTGTTTCTTCCATTCCAAATAGCCACACAGTGTTATCGCTATTGTTCAGCTTAAATGTAGCGTGCAGAGTGCTTTGTTCAGGCTCATTGTCAAGCCACACTATTTTAAATTCGCCCGGCTGTAGGGTTATGTTGGGCAATGGATATTTGTTCCAGTTATTCAAATCGTCTGTCAAATATTTGTCATATAAATTAATGGCACTGGTAGTTCCATTCCAAAGCTCCAGCCAGTCGGCATACTCACCTGCTTCGTCTGCTATGGTGGTCTCGTTGGCAGCCATTACTTCGTTTACATACACTCCATTGTTGTGCGCTGTAAGCCATATAAAAGCCGGCACACAAGGAAACTCAAGGCCACCATCGCAAAGTAGTTGGTAATACATTTTATCCTGACCCATAGGCACTTCTTGCACACAAGTGAACACATTGTCGCCTGGTATAGCATCGCCCGCAAGGCCACTGTCGTTAAAGTTAATAGCGGGGGCATAAGTAACATTGTCGGCCGACAACATGAGCTGACAATTGCCCGCGGCTATGCCTGTAATATGCGCCTGTATGTTGCACTGCGTGTTGCCCAAATCTATTGGCTGCATGCTTGCTACCCATTGCACTTGTGCAGTGGTTGGAGTAATGGTTATTAGCTGGTCATTGGCACTAGCTGCGCGCGCCTGCACATATCCCGCTATGCTGTAGGCCACTTGTGGTGGGCCAAATGCTTCTGTTATTGCATTTAAAAAATCATCGTTGGTGAAATTAAAATCGAGCGGTCGGTAAGTATCGAGCAAGGCTGCTTCCTGAATAAGCAATTGCCATTGTTGTGCAAGGTTGGTTATGTTTTGTTCTGTAAAATAATTGGTGAGCAATTCTTGCAAGTATTGTGTAAAAGCATTTTTATATACAGGCACTTGCATAAGTCGTTTGTACAGCGGCCGCGCATCTGACGATGGTGCCCAGCTATATACATTGCGCTCAGCCCAGTCCACTCCTACCCAGTCTATGCCCAAAGTATTGTCCATATCGTAGGGTATGTATTCAAACAATCCGGTAAGTTGGTTGTGGTACAAATAGAAATTATTGTTGTTGAAAATGTAATTGTCCCAATTGCCACACAGCACATCTACCGCTGCTGCGCGCAAATAGCCATCCACATTCATCACCTTGGGCAGTTCGCATTGCAAATTGCTAAGGCTGGTGTTGTTAAGCACATCTATAAAATGAGCTAAATCAGTGTAGTCATCATTCCACTCATTTGTTTTTAGTTCGTAGTGGCGTGTGCCCCAATTAGCAAATTTATAGTCGTCTGGGTTGTTGCTTATGTAAGCTAAGTCAGCAGGGTATGTGCATTTATACAAATTGCCATCGCCTGTGTTGTCAAAATATTTTTTAGCAAACTCTTCGTCTATATGTTCCTGATTAAGGTAGAGTCCGCGGTACTCATCATTAATATATAACTTCACAAACGAAGTGCGCGAGGCAGGCACATTGGCATACCTAAACATGTCGTTGCACAATTTGCTGCGCAGCAGCGAAGGGTCGTTTTGCTCTGCAACAAGATTCAATTTGTCCAGTTGCTGCCACATACTGCCACCACTGAACTTAAAGTTTATAGCAAACGATTTTTTAAATGCATTTAAACTTGTGTTGCCTCGCAGCCTAAGGCCTGTGCTGTACAATGTGTCTGTAAGCAATGCCGACTCATATATAAACAGTGCTGCGTATTCATGATAGTCGTTTTGGTCGGCTATCATTTGTGTCAGACTATCAGCAGGCAAGTACATTCTTATCGCAGGCACTTCATCTTGCTGAAAAGGAACAACAAAATCAGGCGCCACATTTTGCGCTACTAATTTCAAATTGAAGCATAGCAAAGCGACCGTTAATACAGCAAGGGTTAAGCAGTGTCGCCAACTATTCATTTTGATTTTATTTGTATTCCGTTGGATTTTTTTTTCAATCTTAGACTTATGCTTTCAGGAAGTGTTTTTGTTATGCACTTTTCAATTAGCATCCAATAAAAAAAACAAGAACTATTTTCTATAAAAGTATCTAAAGTTAATTTACTTCTTCTTTTTGTAATGAAACAACTGAGCCGGTTTGTGCAATACTCCTTTTTGCTTTTCGTCCAGCGCATGCAGGTCTTCCATCTTCAAAGCTGTTTTTCTAAAATTGCGTTTGTCCAATTTTTTGCCCAGCACTATTTCATGCAAGTGTTGCAACTGCGACAGTGTAAATTTTTCGGGCAACAACTCAAACCCAATATTGTCTGCCACTAGCTCGTGCCGAAGCATATCAAGGGCCTTCACCACTATATCATTGTGGTCAAAGGCCAACTCAGGTATTTCAAACACATCAACCCACTTGGCTTTTTTAGCAAAACTGGAGGCCATTGGTTTATACTCATCCATTTTTACCAGCGAGTAATATCCGATAGTAGCCACGCGCCTTTCAGGGTGTGCTCTAAGGGTGCGCAGCCATTGCTGGTCTTTCTGCTTTTTTACACGACTTGGGTCGCCAAAGGCAAAAAACTGTTTTAAGTATATTCCTTTTAATGAGGCCAACTCAGCCAACACACGTTTGGCTGCATGGTCAAAACTTTCGTTGCTTTTTACCAAATCGCCAGGCAATGCAGTTTGCAGCACAGCTACCGGCTTATCCTTACTCATTTGCTTCTGTTCTATCAACAACACTTTTAGCTTGCGATCATCAAAACCAAAAACAACACAATCCACCGAAATATCTATAGAATTTACTTCTTCCTTCATATCAAAAATGCCTTTTACAATCCCTAAGGTTTATAAATAATTATTAATTAATTGTAGTATTTGCATACTTAGTGTTAAAAGTACACTAAGTTAGCAGCTGAAAATTAATTACTCTAATTTTCTCATTAAAACGATTGTGTAATATTAAGTAAAAAAGATATAAAGCAAATAAATCCAAATTATAAATGCAAGTTGGAAAGATGAAAAGAATAGGATTACTTACAAGTGGCGGTGACGCACCCGGAATGAACGCTGCATTGCGCGCTGTTATAAGAACATGCGCTTTTAATAATATAGAAGTAGAAGGAATTTTTCAGGGCTACCAGGGCATGATTGAAGGCGACTTTAAGCGCATGAACGAACGTTCCGTAGCACGCATACTTGGCCGTGGCGGCACTATATTAAAGAGTTCGCGCAGCAAGGATTTTATGGAAAAAGCAGGCCGCGAGAAGGCCTTTGAAAATTTGAAAAAGCATAATTGCGATGCACTTATAACTATTGGTGGCAATGGCACATTTACTGGTGCACACATTTTCCATCAGGAATTTGGAATGCCTGTAATGGGCATACCGGGCTCTATTGACAACGATTTGTTTGGCACCGACCATTGCATAGGATTTGACACAGCTACCAACACAGTGGTAGATGCAGTAGATAAAATTAGAGATACAGCCACCTCCCACAACCGATTGTTTTTTGTGGAAGTAATGGGCCGCAACAGTGGCTTTATAGCACTTAAGGCAGGCATTGCCACAGGCGCCATAGCCATCATATTGCCAGAGGATGAAATGAGTGTGGAAGAACTGGTGGAAACACTTAAGACTACCGAAGAAAGCGGCAAAACAAGCTCTATAGTTATAGTAGCTGAAGGCAGCAAAAGCGGTGGTGCTTATGAGTGGGCTCGCAAGGTGAACGAGAAGTACACCGAATACGAAACACGTGTATCGGTGCTTGGTCACCTGCAACGTGGTGGTTCGCCATCTTGCTACGATAGGGTGCTGGCCAGCCGCATGGGTGTAGCGGCAGTAGAAGGTTTGCTTCTTGGGCGCAAAGATGTAATGGTGGGAATAGTAAACGACAGAGAAACCTATACCCCGCTGGAAGACTCTATAACAAGAGCCAACCTACCCAACCGCGATGAGCTTAGAATAGCGCGCATACTTGCTATATAAGTGTCACATAAAAAAAAAACGATTATTACAAACAACGATTTATAAATACTCTTTAGAATTTTTTAAAATGAAAAAAATTGCAATCAATGGTTTTGGAAGAATAGGCAGAATGTGCTTTCGCAGCCTAATAGAAAATAAGAATGTAGAAATAGTGGCTATAAACGACCTTACTGATGTGCCTACTCTGGCGCACCTTTTAAAGTACGATAGCGTTCATGGCAGATTTGCCCACAAGGTAGAAAGCACAGCCGATAGCCTTATTATAAATGGCAAAGCCGTGCGTGTATATGCACAAAAAGATCCGGCAGCATTGCCATGGAAAGACCTAAATGTAGATGTGGTAATAGAATCCACAGGAATATTTACCGACAAAGAAGGAGCATCTAAACACCTTACTGCAGGTGCCAAAAAAGTAATCATAAGCGCTCCTGCCAGTGGAGGTATCAAAACTATAGTGCTGGGTGTGAACGACAATGAAATAACTGCTGACGACCACATACTAAGCAATGCCTCTTGCACCACCAACTGCCTGGCTCCAATGGCCAAAGTGCTGCACGACAAGTTTGGTATAGAAAAAGGATACATAACTACAGTGCACGCCTACACTGCTGACCAACGCCTGCACGATGCACCGCACAAAGACTTAAGACGCGCGCGCGCTGCAGCACTTAGCATGGTGCCTACCTCTACCGGTGCAGCCAAAGCCGTGGGCGAAGTATTGCCTACTCTAAAAGGAAAGTTGGATGGTGTAGCTGTACGTGTGCCCACTCCTGACGGATCGCTAACCGACTTGGTGGCTATACTTAAAAGAGATGTAACCAAAGAAGAAATTAATGCAGCCATGAAAGAGGCCTCAGAAACTTCTCTTAAAGGAATATTAGAATACTGCACAGACCCTATTGTGTCCATAGACATAGTTGGCAACAAGCACTCATGTATTTTTGACGCAGAACTCACCTCTGCCAACGGCAATCTGGTAAAGGTAATGGGCTGGTACGACAATGAGGCCGGATACTCTGAGCGAGTATGCGACTTAATAGCAAGAGTATAATTTTTTAAAAAAAATAAGCGAGCGTATGAGTATTTATGCAACGCATTTTTATTCTTAATAAACTAAACCAATCAAAAATTAAATAAAACACAATAAAATGATTTTAATAGCAGATAGTGGTTCTACAAAAAGCGACTGGGCATTAATAGATATGGCCGGAAAGCGACTTGGCGATTTTGAAACAATGGGCCTTAACCCTTACTTTCATGACGAAGAAACTATTACTAACGCCATACTAGCAAATCATCCGCTAAGCTTGTATGCAGATAAAATAAAGTATGTTTTCTTTTATGGTGCAGGCAGCAGCACACCTACTATGTGCGCCATAGTAGAAAATGGATTGAAAAAAGTATTTACTACAGCAGAAATAAAAGTAGACCACGACCTTGTGGGTTGCGCATATGCCACATACGATGGCGAGGCATGCATTTCCTGCATACTGGGCACAGGCTCTAACTCATGCTATTTCGATGGTGAAAAAATATATGAAGACGTGCCATCGCTTGCATACATACTAGGCGATGAAGCCAGCGGAAGCTACTTTGGCAAAATTCTTCTGCGCGAGTATTTCTACAAAAAACTACCGCAAGATTTAAGAGAATCCTTCGAACAATCTTTTCAAATAACAAAAGATGAACTGATAGATAAAGTATACCGCGAACCAAATGCGAATGTTTATCTGGCCAGTTTCACTCGCTTTATAGGTTCGCATGCCCACCACCCACACGTTATGGCGTGGGTAGTAAAAGGCATGAAAGAGTTTATAGACATACATGTAAAGTGCAATAAGAACTGGGCCACTGCTCCTACTCACTTCATAGGTTCGGTATCTCACTATTTCAAACATTGCTTGGAGCAAGCAGCTGCTGAAAGCGGTATTCGCCTTGGCAGAGTTATAAAAAAACCTATTGATGGATTAGTAGAATACCACGTACGCTTTAAATTGCCACAGCTTTTAGAAGCTGAAAAATAAAAAGTTTGCCACTGGCATTTGTTGCAGTCTTATAATTTTTTGAATAACCGCATAGTTGAAGTAGCCCTTATTAAAACCTCATAAATAATAGCCACTGCATGAAAACCATTTGTGCCATAGCCCACGATAAAATGAAGCCCACGCTTGTCACTTTCCTTAAAGAAAGACAAGACTGGCTTTGGGGCAGAAAGCTTGTAGCAACCGGACTTACAGCGGAGTTACTTAAGCACGAAGATTTAAAAGTGGATATAGAACACGTGCACCCTGGCCGCGAAGGTGGTTTTAAAGAACTTACTACTAAGGTTAGCAATGGCGAAATAGGCATGGTCATATTCTTTCGCGATCCGGAAATAGTGCAAGACTATGAGGCAGATATAGTGCAGCTTGTAAAAGCTTGTATAAAACAAAATATACCTCTTGCATCTAACCCCGCAAGTGCTGAATTACTCATAGTAGGAATGATTAGGATGGAAGCCTCCAAAAAGTCAGGTAGTTTAGCATAATCTGCCTTATCGTTTTTTAAGTATTTCCATTCGACACTTACAAAGTGTAATTTGAACCGCGCGTTTTACCGCTCAACTACAACAGACGGTTTTGTGCAGCAAACAACACTCTACCTTTGCTGTTATTCTATTACAAATTATGTTGCGCTTTATAGTATTTATCGCGGTTATTCTCCTCATCGAATTTTATTCTTTCAAAGGCCTTATGGCCGTTACCCAAACCATAGGCAGCCCTTGGCGCAAGGTTTACCTATGGTCTTTTTGGATAATCACTTGTCTTTGTTGGGGCTTGCTGTTTTATATGATGAGCCGCAGAAACGATTTTGCACTGCATTATCGCGACTATGGGTTGTTCAATTTCGCTGTCGGTTTTTTCATAATCTTAGTAGTAGGTAAGATTTTGTTGGGCTCTTTTCATTTACTCAACGACCTCTCCAATCTTATTAAATACGCTATAATATCACTTCGCCAAAAGCCAGAGGCAGCTCCACACGAGGCCATGACACGCCTGCAGTTTTTTAATCAAACTGGCCTGGCACTCTCCACACTTTGGATTGGTGCCGGACTATATGGCGTAACAAAAGGTAAATTTTCTTACCGCGTGCTAAGCGAAAAACTTAACTTCTCCAATTTGCCTCCGGCCTTTAATGGATTGCGTATTGTGCAAATAAGCGATTTGCACATTGGTAGTTTCAACGAACAATTTGACAGTGTGCAGGAAGGTTTTGATTTAGTCAATTCATTAAATGCTGACTATATTTTCTTTACCGGTGATTTGGTAAACAATTTTGCGGCAGAGGCCGAGCCTTGGATAGAACGACTGCAAGGATTAAAAGCACGCTACGGTAAATTTTCCATTCTTGGCAATCACGACTATGGCGACTATGCCCTTGCTGCCTTTCCTGAAGAACGTGAAAAAAGTTTTAACCGCTTGATAGAAATACATAAAGAAGCCGGTTTCACTCTTCTGCGCGATGAGCATGTAACACTTGAAAAAGATGGACAGACCATAAAGCTAGTTGGTTGTGAAAATTGGGGTATCGGGTTTCATCAGCATGGCGATTTAAACAAAGCCATGGCTGGCACTGCTGAGGAAGATTTTAAAATACTCCTCTCGCACGACCCTACCCACTGGCAAACCAAAGTGGTGGGCGAAGCTCCACCTCAAAGACCCGACAGGGAACCTATAGCGGCCGAACACAATAACATAGCACTTACACTTTCTGGCCACACACATGGAGCACAGTTTGGTGTAGAACTGCCGTGGCTTGGTATCAAATTTAGCCCCGTGTCATTGCGCTATAAAAGATGGGGTGGCTTGTATGAGAAGCATGGCAAATACCTTTATATCAATAGAGGCTTTGGCTACCTTGCCTTTCCTGGCCGCATTGGTATGCCACCAGAAATTACTCTGCTGGAGTTGCATACTGCATAGTTATAGCATCCTCATATCTAAATCTTTGCTTTATTACTTGTGAATAATACTTTGCAAGGTGGCTCATTTTGAAATAGTTTCTTTCTCTTCTTTGCCACTATCAATTTTAGAATATTATGGAATTTTCATTCGAACTTTTGTCTGGTCTGCTTGCCCTTACTGCTATGGAAGTATTGTTGGGCATTGACAATGTCATTTTTGTTTCTATCATCATGAACAGGTTGCCCAAGGGCACAGAGAAAAAAGCAGGACTGATTTGGATGCTAATAGGCATAGTTATGCGCATTGCCTTGCTATTTAGCATAGGGTGGATGATAGATGTGGAGGGCAACTTATTTACCATATACAACCATCAGGTAGGCCTGAAAGATTTGATAATGATTGGCGGTGGACTCTTCCTATTAGTTAGCACCACCCGCGAAATACATAATAAGCTGGAAGGCGAAGACCCTAACGAAACCCTGGCCAAAGACAAAAACAAAGTAGCCACCTTTGGCGGTGTTATGCTGCAAATTGTACTTATTGATTTAATATTTAGTGTAGATGGTGTAATAACTGCCATAGGCATGGCCAATGAATTTGCGTTGCAAATGATAGCAATAGCAATAGCCATGGCTGTAATGTTTTTGTTTGCACCGCGCATCAGCAAGTTCATTCACAAACATCCTACTTTTAAAATGCTTGCATTGTCTTTCCTGATATTAATTGCTGTGTTGCTATTAGTAGAAGGTGTGCATGTGGAGGAAATAGAAATACCTAAAGGCTATATTTATTTTGCCATGGCCTTTTCATTTGGTGTAGAAATACTCAATACTGTAATGCGCAAGCGCAATATCAAGCCGGTTGAATTAAAAGAGCCTCATTTGTAAACCACTCAGTTGTAACCGTTTTCATTTTGTTTCGTTCAAAGGGCAAACTTCAGGCAAACCCCTATTAAACCTGAGGCGAATGTCAAATGAAAACACACTATACTATTAAAGCCATTCTGGCTTGTTTAATGATTTTTGCAGCCTTAACATCTGATGCTGCATGGAGTTTCACTCAAACTGCTGTTACTACTAATAACGGAGGTTCATCAAATTCAAGAGCAGGTGGTTTTAACGCTCAAGCATTACCCATTATTAATAATGCCTATTTAGGTAGTTACAATTCGGCCAGTACGTTTCGCTTAGCGGGCGGATATGTTAGAACGCTGCGATCAGCATCCTCCAACATTTGCAATGCCATAATGTATTACCGCATATATCGCACTTGCGATGCAGCACCAGCTTGGATTAGTGTTCCGCTCAATACTGTTACTGATTTAGGAGGCGGTGCTAGCGAGTGGTCTAATCAGGCACTTAATTTAAATATACTATCAGGGCTTAATCCTGCCACTTACTGGCTGGAGGTAAGATGGTCATTGGTAGGCCATTCTAATTGTGCCACTTGCTGCACACAGGCTTTATATGATGTGAATGCAACAACGGGTTATAAAGCCCAGTTTGATTACGAAATGACTGATTCTTTTACCGATGGTAACTATACCTCTAGCCCCACTTGGAGCGGTGACCTTGGCGCATATAAATACAGCCGTTCTACCAAAGCAGCTGCAGGTGCTAGTGCTTCAAACTCTTTGATACTTAATGTAACCAATGGCGGTGGCTCGCAATACATTAGCACTCCTGTAACCGTATGGAGCGCAACAGAACAAACTTGGTCGTTTTGGTTAGGCAGAAGAAATCAATCATATACTGGTCCAAACAATCTAAGTGTTTGGTTATATGCCAACGAAGCCAACCTTGAAAGCAACACTGTAGATGGATATAGAATTAACATAGGTGATGATACCGGTGGTGACGAAATAAGGCTCCAGTGTATTACAAATGGAGTAGTAACTAATGTTATAACCTCGACTGGTGCTATACCAAACGGTCTTACTGATATTGGTTTGGCTTTAAAAATTGTAAGATTGGCAAGCGGCAATTGGCAATTGTTCACATCCGCTTTACCTACTTCAAATGGCTTAGGACAAACTGCCTATACTTGCCCGGAAAGCAGCGCAATCGTAGCACAAGGTACTGGCATTAATAATACTTATGTGCCAGCAGGCACTGGGTATTTTGGTTTGGTTACCATACATACATCGGGATCAAATCCTCGTAAAACAGTGGAGTTTGATGCGCTTAAAATCAACTCTATATTTAATTTGCAAACACAAGTAAGATTTGCTCAGGAAAGTGCAACCATAAACGAAAACTACGGCACTCTTTCTGTACCTGTAAATATTATAAATCCTGCGCTTTTGTTAGCCACCAACGTTACTATTACAAGAATATCTGGCGCAGCAGCAAGAGTAGGTGGATTTAATTCGCAAACACTCACCTTCCCTGCCGGAAGCAGCGCACCACAAAATCTTAATATCAACATTACCAACAATACCACTTGTGAAAATGATGAACAACTTGTATTTCAAATAACATCCGTTACGGGTGGAAATTTGGCGGTGGCCAATACGCCTAACATATTTTATTTAATGGTTGTAGATGATGAAACAAGTCGAGAAACTATTAATTCATACGATTTTGAAAGTGGCTACCTTGCGGGATGGGCGCAAAGCACACCTACCGCATGGTTTGTAGACAGCAGCGAACCCATTACCGATTCTTATTCATTAAGAAATACCAATACAGGTAGCTCTGGCACTGCTTATGCAAGTACCTCATTGGGCGCGATAAATTTAAATAGCAGCAATACTATCTGGCGCTTCAGTCTCAACCATTTTGAACTTGAACCAGACCAACACGATAAGTTTTTAGTATTCCTTTCGGCCAATGAAAGTAATTTGTATTCTTCCACTGTAGACGGTTATGCAGTTGGTATAAATCCTACCAATGCATCTTCTCCTGATTTAATTACTTTGTGGCGTGTTGACAATGGCGTGCCTACTGCAAGTGTTGTTGTTTCCTCTATTGACTGGGGCAGTGCTCATCAGGAAATAGGATTCGAAATTATAAGACAAGACAATGGAGTTTGGAGCCTTAAAATTTCAGAATTTGGCGATTTTAATAATTTGATTTTAGCAGGATCCGGCACAGAAACCACCTATTCTACAGCTGACTATTTTGGTGTGCGTGTTCAATTTAAAAATACTACAAGTGGAATGCTATCTTTTGATGATGGTTTAATTTCTGCTGCTGGTTGCAGAGTTAACTTCTTCAGCCAAAACAGCGGCAACATTTCTTCTGCCATTTGGGCTACCGCACCTGTAGGTCCTGCAGGCCTTTCCAAATCAAACAAATACTCAAGCTTCACGGTGCAAAATGGACACTCTGTTACTTCCAATGCCAACTGGATTATGGAGCATTTAACTGTAAACAATACAGGCACCTTAAATCTTAGCTCCAACGAACTTACTCTGCATGGCAACATAAATAATTCAGGTACTATTGATGGTGGCACATCTACCGTAACAATGGTAGGCAAAACCAATCAAAGTATTGTAAGCTCTACGGACCTTACATTCAACAATCTTAGAATACTAAATGAAGGATTTACCGTAAATCTTACCGATGTGTCAGAACTATTTATTAAAGGCATAGTAAGTCCTGAGAAAGGAACTTTTAATACCAACGACAGACTTACACTTTTGTCTACAGCTAGCGCAACAGCCTCCATTGGCGAAATAAAACCGGGTGCCGATGTAATAGGAAAAGTAACACTCCAACGCTTCATACCATCGCTTACCAACTATTCTTATGGTAGCTGGGTTATGATGGGTTGCCCGGTGCAAGGCGCTACTATTAGTGATTGGAATGATGACATCATTACCTCTGGTTTTGCTGGTTCAGACTATCCGCCACCGTATACTTTAAATAACATACAACGATATGATGAAACAGCAACAGGCAACGAAGGCAATGGTTATGTGCCAACAACTTCTTTGACTGAGCCAATACTATCTGATGCAGGGTATGCAGTGTATATGCAAACGCCTAGTCAGGCAATAGATGTAAAGGGTACTATTTATAAAAACTCATTTCAAAAAAATCTAAGCTACACTAACACTGGCAATTCCGGTGATGGTTGGAACTTGCTAGTGAATCAATATCCATCGCAAGTAGATATGAGCTCATTAATATTAAATGGAAGTGGTGTTGCATCATTTTATGTTTACGATGCAGAGGCTCACAACTACAAAGTATACAATGCAAATACCAACACAGGCACCACTCCTAAAGAACTAAATAGCAGTCAGGCATTTTTTGTAAAAGCTGCAGGTCCTAATTCTTTTCTTGCTTATAACGAAAGTTATAAAGTAAATACTGCAGCTCCGTTTGAGCGCAGCGAAGCCAACAACTCTTATATCAGCTTCACCCTTTCCAGCTTCAACAATACTTCAGATGAATGCCTTGTCTTATTCTCAGACCAAGCTACTGATAATTTTGAGTGGGAATTAGATGCTGAAGACCTTGCAAGTCAAAATCCGCAGGCTGTTGGCTGTGCCACTCTGTCCAACGACAATGTGAAACTAACCCTTGACTCCAGACAATATCATGCACAGGGAACCAGCATACTAGTGTATGCAAACATGCCTGTGGCAGGCACTTACACTTTGCATGTAAACGAAACGGTAAACCTTCCTTTTGGTAGCTGCTTATTTGTGGAGGATGTAGTTACAGGTGCTACTCTGCCATTGGAGAATGGCGAGGAATTTAGTATTACTATTACTACCCCATACCAAGGCAATCGTTTTATAATTCATGCATCGCCTTCATTAAACATTGTAACAACTAATGCAAGCTGCTTTAATATAGAGGATGGTTCTATACTCCTAACAGGCAACGTAGACAATTGGAGTATTCATCTTAGTGATGGTTCTTCAGTAATGACAAGTATCGACAATTATAATTTTCACAATCTACCTGCGGGCGAGTATGAATTAATGCTTGAGCCTGCTGCTATAGGCTGCTATGCCACCAGCATTTCTTTAACTATAGAACAACCTGCCAACAACGCGGTGGATATTGTAACTGCCACTCCTGACCATTGCAACGAGACAGGCAATGCGGTATTGGAATGGTTCATAAACAATAGCCAGGATTATTCTTATAACATTACCAATTCCAATGGCGAAATTTTTGCCACAGGCTCTTCCTCTTTGCAGGAAATGATGTTTGAGAATATGGATGGTGACATTTATACTTTAGATATAAGCGACAATTGTGGCTCACAAACGTTTGAAATAAATCTAAACGACCCAAGCACCGTTACAACAGAAATTTATTCTGAAGATATTTCTATTGCCATTGCCAACGGACAGGCTAGCACTGTAGCAATAGAGCAAATATCTGCCAATGCCACTAACTATACATGGAGTTTGGACAACGGCTACGAATCAACTGACGAAATTTTTGTATACGACTTTACTATCTCTGGTAATTATACATTGATGCTACTTGCTTCAAACGAAAATTGCTCCGCTGCAGATTTTATACAAATAGAAGTGAGCAACGAAGTAGGTGTATTAAATCAGGATGCGGCATCGTATGTTTCCATAGTGCAGTCGGCTAATAGTCTGGACTATTCACTTTACCAATCTAATGGCGGCAACCTAGAAGCAAAAATTTATGACGGCAGTGGTAAGTTGGTTTGGAATACTAGCACCATGGCATCGCATGGCCAAACATTTTCTGCTGATATTTCCACTTTTGCCAACGGCTTTTACACGGCTATCATTAGCCTTGACAGCAAGCCTTTGGGTACCAAAAAATTTGTAAAGCAATAATCCAACATTGACCCTAAAATTCCATTGCAGTAATACTGTAACTAAGGACAAGCTAAACTTGTCCTTAGTTTTTTAATTCTACCGTTTTAAAGTCCGTATTTGGTTAACAATTGGCAAGTACAAACTGCAATTAAACTCCGACATTAGCAACCAAATAAGTTCTGTTTAGAATGAATTTAATAGCCAAATTGGCTCCATAACAATCTAATAATGTGCAAAATCAGATAAAAATACTATGCACGCATAACATTACATTTGCTTAGTAGTATAAGCAGCTAACCACTGCAAGGAACATAATATGAAACCTGAAGAAACCATAGATTTTCACATACGCTGGGCATGGGCTAAAATGAGCAAAGCTTACAATGCCGAGGCTTCCAAACTTGGAGCTTCCATGGCCATGGCTTTTACTCTTCTGTCCATAGACAAAAATGGTACACCTGCCACCAAGCTGGGCCCTATGATGGGCATGGAATCTACCAGCCTTACGCGCCTGCTAAATTCATTAGAGTCGCAAGGGTATATAGAGAGAATGCCCGACCTTAAGGACAAAAGAAAAGCGATAGTGCACCTTACTGAAAAAGGAAAAAAACACCGCGATATTTCTAAACTTGGAGTATTTCAAATGAACCAAAGACTTAGGTCGGTTATAGAACCGGAAAAACTAAATGTATTTTTTGAAGTGCTTCAGACTATAAATAAAGAATTGGATAAAAACAATATATTCTCAAACTAAACCATGAAGAGAACAATAAAAAAAGTAGCAGTGCTTGGCTCAGGTGTTATGGGCTCTCGCATTGCGTGTCACTTTGCAAACATTGGTGTGCAAGTAATACTGCTGGACATAGCCCCTAAAGAATTAAACGATGCTGAAAAGGCAAAAGGCCTAACACTGGAAATGCCTGCAGTGCGCAACCGCATAGTGAACGAAGCTTTGCAAACTGCCCTAAAGTCTAACCCCTCGCCTATTTATCGCCAATCGTTTGCCAAGCTTATAGCCACCGGCAATTTTGACGATGACATGAAAAAAATAGCCACTTGCGATTGGATTATAGAAGTGGTAGTGGAACGACTGGACATAAAGAAAAGTGTATTTGAAAAAGTAGAACAATTCAGAAAGCCAGGCACACTTATTACCTCCAACACATCCGGCATTCCTATTCGCCTTATGACTGAGGGAAGAAGCGAAGACTTTCAAAAACATTTTTGTGGTACCCACTTTTTCAACCCACCTCGCTATTTAAAATTATTAGAAATAATTCCTACCGACAAAACATCGAAAGATGTACTAGATTTCTTTAACGACTATGGCCAGCGCTACCTGGGCAAAACCGTAGTAAACTGCAAGGACACTCCGGCATTTATTGCCAATCGTGTGGGTGTATACAGCATTCAGGCGCTGTTTCATTTGGTAAAACAAATGGGCCTAACTGTGGAAGATGTAGACAAACTTACAGGCCCAGTATTAGGCCGACCAAAGAGTGCCACCTTCCGCACATGCGATGTGGTGGGCCTTGATACTCTTGTGCACGTAGCCAATGGTGTGCGCGACAATTGCCCAAATGATGAGGCAAAAGCCACTTTTGAAATCACCGACTATGTGCAAAAAATGGTAGACAACAAATGGCTTGGCGATAAAACAAAACAAGGCTTTTATAAGAAAACTAAAAACGAAAAAGGCGAAACAGAAATTCTTTCGCTCGACTTAAATACACTGGAATACACACCACAGAAAAAATCAAAATTTGCAACATTGGAGGCTACCAAGTCAGTAGATGATTTGCAAAAAAGATTGCCCATGCTGTATGGTGGCAAAGACAAAGCAGGCGAATTTTATAAAAAATCTTTTGCCGGTTTGTTTGCATATGTGAGCAATCGTGTGCCAGAAATAAGCGACAATCTATATAGCATAGACGATGGTATGAAAGCCGGATTTGGCTGGGCTTTGGGTCCGTTTGAAAGCTGGGATATAATAGGTGTAGAAGCCGGTGCTAAAGATGCCGAAACCAATGGTCATACGTTGGCCACTTGGATAAAAGATATGCTGGCAGCAGGCATCAAATCTTTTTACAAAATAGAAGATGGCAAAAAATATTATTATGATGCAGCTACCAAAGCATACAAGCAAGTGCCTGCACCTGCAAAGCAAATAGTGCTTGCACAATTGCCTGAGAGCAGCATAGTTTGGAAAAACTCAGCATGCACGGTGCGCCACTTAGGCGATGGCATACTGTGCTGCAGCTGGAGCACTAAAATGAATACCATAGGTGGCGAAGTTCTACAAGGGCTTAACAAAGCCATAGACCTTGCAGAGCAAGAGTACCGTGGATTAGTGCTTTACAACGATAGCGAAAACTTCTCAGCCGGTGCCAATGTGGGAATGATATTTATGCTGGCTGCCGACCAAGAGTATGAAGAACTTGACTTAGCTGTTCGCGCATTTCAAAACACGGTTATGCGCATGAGGCATTCTTCTATACCTGTAGTGGGAGCGCCACACAATTTAGCATTAGGTGGAGGCTGCGAAATCAACTTGCATGTGGACAAAGTAGTAGCTCATGCAGAGCTATACATGGGCCTTGTGGAGTTTGGTGTGGGTATTATACCCGGTGGTGCGGGCACCAAAGAGTTTGCCTTGCGCTGCAGCGATGAGCTTAAAGATGGCGACATTAAACTAAATACTTTCCGCAACAGATTCCTTACAGTGGGCCAGGCCAAAGTGTCTACCTCTGCCTACGAAGCATTTGACTTAGGCTACCTAAGAAATGGTATAGATGAAGTAATAATGAGCCGCGAGCTACAACTGGCACGTGCTAAAGAAGCATGCCTTGAATTGGCCGATGAAGGCTACACCCAACCTCCTATGCGCAAAGACATAACTGTGCTTGGCCAAGAAGCTCTGGGAGTAGTGTATGCAGGTGCCAATACCATGAAGAGCGGACATTACATAAGCGAGCATGACCAACTTATTTCAGAAAAACTTGGCTTTGTGCTAGCTGGTGGCGACTTAAGTGCTGCCACGCAAGTGAGCGAACAATACCTGTTAGATTTAGAAAGAAAAACATTTTTGGAATTGTGCACACAACGCAAAACCTTAGAGAGAATGCAAAGTTTGGTAACATCTGGTAAAATATTAAGAAATTGATGAACAGATATTTCGAAATTACCAAACACCTTAATGATGCAGGAGTTCGCTACCTTGTAGCAGGGGGCTTTGCTGCTAATATGTATGGGGTTCCGAGGATGACCCAAGACATAGATCTAATAGTTGAATTTGAAAAAGAAAATTTATTGAAATTAGAAAATACCATTAAGAGCCTTGGTTTTACTGAAAGAGTTCCTGTTTTGGCCAGAGACCTTTGGGATATAGCCTACCGAAAAAAATTACGAGAAGAGAAAAACATGTTGGCCTTTACTTATCACGACCCAAGAAAAAGCCAAGTGGAAATTGACATAATACTTGACCAACCATTCACCTTTGAAGAGTTATGGGCCAAGCAAGAATCGCGTTCATCTGGAGATGGAACATTGATGAGGTTAGTTTCTGTAGATCAACTTATAGCCATGAAAAATGCAGTAGGAAGAAGCCAAGACATGTTTGATGTTATACATCTTAAACGACTTTACTCTAAATAATACAATGAATTCAGAAAACAAAACCTTCCCTATCGGATTACTCTCTGATGAAGTATTGAAACAGGCCAGTGAGCGCACTCCAGACGAAATAGCTGATTGGCTTCTTGAATTCCATCAATTCAAAAGAAACTTTCAGACTCTGGAAGACATGAAAAATGAAATGCGGAGTAAAGGAAATAAATATGGCGATTACACAGAATCAGCAATTGAAAAAACATTCGAATTGAAACAATCTAAATCATGAACGCATACATCATAGCTGGTTACAGATCAGCCGTTGGAAAAGCCCCAAGAGGCCTTTTCAAATCATACAGAGCAGATGAACTTGGTGCAAAAGTTATAGAACGGCTTGTGGCCGATTTTCCGCAACTGGACAAAAACTTAATAGACGATGTAATAGTAGGCAATGCCACACCCGAGGCAGAACAAGGCCTCAACATTGGCCGCATGATTTCCCTTATGGGACTAGACACTGTGAAGGTGCCGGGCATGACAGTGAACAGGTATTGCTCAAGCGGTTTAGAAACCATAGCCATTGCATCGGCCAAAATACACGCGGGTATAGCCGACTGCATTATAGCCGGTGGTGTAGAAACCATGTCGCCCATTCCTTTTGGCGGCTGGCGCATAGTTCCTAATGCACGTGTAGCCAAAGAACATCCGGATTGGTATTGGGGCATGGGACTAACTGCCGAAGCCGTGGCAAACGACTACAAAGTAAGCCGCGAAGATCAGGATGCCTTCTCGTTGCGCTCGCACGAAAAAGCAGTGGCCGCAATTACCGAAGGCAAATTCAAAGACGAAATAGTACCTATTGAAATAAATGAAATTTTTCTTGATGCTCAAGAAAAAAGACAAGAGAAAAAAATTGTAGTGGACACAGATGAAGGTCCGCGCAAGGACTCTACATTAGATGCACTTTCAAAATTAAAACCTGTATTTGATGCACGCGGTAGCGTAACGGCTGGCAACAGCTCACAAACATCTGATGGTGCTGCTTTTGTAATGATAGTGTCTGAAAAGATGTTGAAAGAACTAAACGTAAAACCCATAGCACAACTTAAGAGCTACCATGTAGCCGCACTTGAGCCGCGCATTATGGGTGTTGGGCCTATATATGCTATACCTGGCGCACTGCAGCGCGCAGGACTTAAGCAAAACGATATAGAACTTTTTGAACTGAACGAGGCATTTGCATCACAATCGCTTGCCATAGTGCGCGAGTTAGGTTTAAATCCTGATATAGTAAATGTAAATGGCGGTGCTATAGCTCTAGGCCATCCACTTGGCTGCACAGGTGCTAAACTTTCGGTACAATTGTTTAACGAAATGAGAAGAAGAAAACAAAAGTATGGCGTAGTAACTATGTGCGTGGGCACAGGCCAGGGCGCTGCTGGTGTGTTCGAACTTCTTAATTAAAATTAGCGTATCAACTCAACAAAAAAAAATAAAAACACTCAAGTACAACCCTATCAACCACTCTATAAAATAAATAGCCATGCCACAAGAAACTACTACTAAAGCAATCACCGGAGGCGAATTCTTAATTCGTGAAACTGCATCACAAGATATTTTTATAGCAGAAGAATTCAGCGAGGAATTGCTGATGATGAAAAAAACCTGCGAAGATTTTGTAGCGCAAGAAATAATGCCTAAGCTAGATG
>JANOXJ010000280.1:0-2089 GCA_031418455.1 Flavobacteriales bacterium
TTGCCCCAAATGGACATAAGAGCCAAACTCCAAAACAATATGGAACCAAGTATGAAGGGGATGCCAAACAATGACAAAAAGGGATCGAATTTGCCGCTCAAAATTTGAGTGCCATAGATACCGCCCAATGCACCACCTGACCACACTACCATAAAAGGCACTAAGAAAAACGCAATGGGCGAACGTGTGGATGCGCCTATGGTAACCTTATCCGCATCGCGCACTATCCATGTGCCGGCAGGTGGCTCGTCCAGCTTAAATGTATCGGGGATATTTTGTTCCAAATTTTCCGACACTTTAAAAACATGACCACACTGCTGGCATTGCGCCACATCGGTCATTACATTTATGTGTGCCTTGTCTATAGCTGCTGCGCACTGGGGGCAATTCATTAGTTCTAATATTTTGTTTTCAATAATAACATAAAAATGGCTGTGGTAGCAGCTGCGCTAAAAAGTAAAAATAAAATAACATCACGCCAGCTAATGCCCATTTATGCGCCTGTAGCATCCTTAGGAAATTTAGTTACATCCATACAAAAGATTTCCCATGTATGTCCATCAAAATCTTCCAGCGTGCGCTGTTGCATAAAACCATAGTCGCGCATTTCGCTCGGCTCTGTGCCGCCAGCCTGCAGGCCATGGGCCATTACATTGTTCACCTCTTCTAGCGTGTCAAACGATAAAGAGAACAAACCGGCAATGTTCGTTTTGGTATCGGCCAGGGGCTTTTTAGTAAAGCTCTTAAACTTTTCGTGCGACAGTATCATTAAAAATATATTGTCGTTCCATACCATGCACTTTCCCGACTCGTCAGAAAATTGCGGATTGTTGGTAAAACCCATAGCGGTATAAAAGGCCATAGATTTTTGCGGGTCCTCTACTGCCACATTGATAAAAATTTGTTTAGGCATATGAGTGTGTGTTTTATAAAAGTTGTTCTAAATTGAAACTATGCATCAGGAATATTTGGTTCTACCAGACGCTTTAATTTGTCTAACGATTCTTGCCAGCCAAGGTAGCACATTTCTGCAGGTATGGCCTCAGGTATGCCCTCTTGCGTGGCTACAAGCTCAGTGCCCACCATTACTTTCTTTAGCACTATGGTAGTTATCATTTGTCCGGGCAAGTTAGGGTCGTCAAACTCATCAGTGTATTGCAAACGCTCGTTAGGCACTATTTCCAAATAGCGACCACCAAACGAGTGGCTACTGCCGGTAGTAAAATTGGTAAACGACATTTTATACTCGCCACCTACCCGTGCATCCATGCTATGCACCTTGCACACAAAACCATAAGGCGGCAACCATGCGGCCATAGCATCTGCATCGGTAAATGCTTTGTACACTTTGTCTACAGGAGCTGCCAGTATTCTGTGCAGCGTTACTTTGTTTGTGGCCATTGGTTTAGATTTTTTATTTATTAAATGTATGTTTTACTTTCTTAAAATTTTATCCATTGCTTTTCCCTTAGCCAACTCATCTACCAACTTGTCAAGGTAGCGCACTTGTTGGGTTAAAGGATTATGTATTTCTTCTATTCTATAGCCGCAAATGACACCTGTTATCTTATCTGCATTTGGGTGCAAAGTAGCCATTTCAAAAAACTTTTCAAAGGTAACTTTCTCGGCTATTAGTTGCTTTTGCCTAGCTGCGTCAAAACCCGTAAGCCATTCTATTACCGTGTGCAGCTCGTCAGTAGTTCTGCCTTTTTTTTCCACCTTGGACACATAGAGCGGATATACCGTTGCAAAGGTCATTTGCGCCATGCGCAGGTTATGCTCAGGAGTCACTTTCATGGGGCTTGTCTTTTGGTGGGTTTAGTTATACTTTATTAAAAAAACAAAATTATACTATTTGATTCATTCGGAGTTTAAAAGTAGTTTTTGAATTCCACTATTCAATGACGTGCAAACTGCGAAAGAATCATTCTATAAAGACCCAAAGAACATACTAAATACTTACTAAGATTTTGGCGGCACTTAATTTTTACAACATGCCATACCCTTACTGCCATATACAAGTTCTTTCGTTATTAAATTTTTTAGATACTTATTAGAGAGGTGCTGCTGAGGTGAATGTGGGGGAGAA
>JANOXJ010000281.1:0-4057 GCA_031418455.1 Flavobacteriales bacterium
GTAGCAGAGAAAGTAGATTTGCTATCGTACTCTGTAATCTTCATACTGTAGCCCTTGGCGGCATAAAATCTTTTGCGCGATTTATCAAACTCATCTTCAGCTGCGGTATCTAGCAATGCTTTCACATTACTATTCAAATTACTTTCCGCTAACGCGTTATAATTTTCGAAACTCAAGTAAAGACTATCTGTTAGTATTTTATTCGTATTGTCAAATCCATACTTGGGAATAGTGCCTAAAAAATCGCGCGGATAAAAATCCAGATCAGTCATCTCCACCGGAGTTAGAAACTGCTCCATCTCTTGTGGGTTTTGCCAATCCAACGTGCCATCGGCCTGCACTACACCATCCCATTGCATTAGGTTTTCATGCAGGCCATTGCCGGGCACACTCACGGCCAATGGCAATGTAGGATTTATACTCAGCTCCTCGCCCAGGCGCGATGCTGTAATGGAAAACATACCCGCTGTTTGCAAAGCCTTGTGGCCACTTACCGTGCTAAGTCCGGCTTTCATCATATCCGTTACCTCTATTGCCTCGTGCACTTCCAGTTCTATTTGGTCATTTACCGGCTGGCCAGCTTTATTTAAAAAACAATTGCGTTGATAAGCAATCACTATTCCGTCCTCTGTTTCCACCACGCCAGGTTGGGTAATATTCAATTGAAATATTTGTGGCTTCAAATATTTATTTGCTTCTGGCTCCACTCTTTCGTTCACATTTGCCTCTGCTATACTCCATGCATTTGTTTCAATTTGCTTTGGAGCACTGGTTTGAGTAGCTTCTTCTATTTCTTCTGCTGTTTCAGTTAACGCAGCATTCTCATCACAATATTTTACTATTGGTACTACCAATGAATCACCTTTAATTCCTTCTGAAATAATTGAGGAAGAATCTATTGCACTAACAACCATTTCATGCGCAGTATTCTCTGCAGAAGCATACTTCATCTGCGCATTTTCATTTACTACTTCCATAGCAGGCAGCTGCGCATGTTCTGAATTTTTTAGGTAGTGCGCTCCAAAGAATGCGAGTGATGCAATAGCTAGTATGGCCGCACCTGTTACTATCCATTTCATAACATGGTACCTGAAATGTGCCTTTTTAATTTCGGCCTTCAGTTGTATGCGCTCTATTCCTTTCATTAGGTCGCTTTGTATATTTACTTCTTTACCCAATTGGGTGTTTGACTTTAGCTCATTTGCGAATGCCTCATGCTCTTGCGCATCCATATTGTGCATCAAATATTTTTCAATGCGCGCTATTATTTCAAGTTCATTTCTCATGCTGCATTTCCTCCTTCACGTTTTACAATTAGCTGTTGGTATATGTCTTTAGCATTTTCCAGGCATTTGTATTTTTGGTTGCGGGCGCTCTGCTCGCTGCCATAGCCAAGCTTTTCAGCTATTTCGGTCATGCTTAGCTTGTGTATATAAAACAACTGAAGAATCTCTTTGCACTTATCTCCTATTTGCGATAAAGCATTTTCAGCCAGTTTGTAGATAGATTCCTTTTCGCTTCCCTCGTCATATTCCGCAGCTAACGATTGCGATAATTGAGCAGGAGGAATTCTTTTTCTTTTCTTCAACTCATCGCTCCAAACAAATCTGCACACACTGTATAAATAGGTGTCTAATGAGGCGGTGAGAACAAAATCAGGTTGATTGCACTTGCGGCAAAGCACTATAAGCGCCTCCTGAAACACATCTTGTGCATCAGAGCTGTTGCCACCATATTGTTTTATCATACCTTTTACCTTGGGATAATACCTGTATAGCCTTTGGAAAGCCTTGGTTCTGCTTCCATCCCGAAGGTGTTGTATTATTTCCTTATCGGTCATTGTTGCTGTTGATTTGCTATATTAATGGTGGTATAAAGCAAATGTCACCCAAATATTCTAATTATTTTTTTCTATAATCCCAGATTGCTCATTAGAAATGAGCAAACGATTAAGCATCTGTATTTCATCGCCTTTACAAGCGATTAAAACAGGCTGCTAAATCGGGATAACCAAAGCTAAATCAATAGTTCGGCTCTTAGCGAGCCTTCTATTGCTTAATCTGGGATAATAAAAGTGATAAAGAAAAAAGGCCGCCATGCTTGCGCATGGCGGCCTTTATAACTACTTCATCGCAATTTTATTTTTGTATATTTAGTGGCAATACAGCTATGCTTTGCTCGCCCACCACTCGTGCATAATAGCATCCGCTGGCAAGTGTGGACACATCGTACACGCCACCATTTTGCGCAATGGTTTTTACCATTCTGCCCGTTGCATCCATTATTTCCACGTGCATTATTTTTTCTGCAGTATTTGTGCTAAACTGAATTGTATTAGAAGCGGGATTAGGATAAACTATCCAGTTAGCCGTTTCAGATTCATTTACATTGTCTTCGCAATTCACGTTTACACTCATATTCATAGACTCTAATACAGAGCCTTGCAAATATTGCAAGCTACCTATGTCTATTCCATTCATAGTGGCCAGTACTTGTATGCTGGTGCAGAACGATGGCTCCTGAGTTGAGAGTTGCAAATTGTAACATCCATCGGGCAAGCACAACAAGCCAGTGTAGCTAAAACCACCTGAAATAGAGCTGGTCCAATTTTCTATGCTCACATTATTTAGACTCAATGAAAAACTAACTATATCAATCAACTTGTTTACGTTTTCTCCAGTAATAGTAATAGTAACTTCATTGTAATTGCACTCACCCCCCATGTTGGTAATTTCTATCGTTTGGCAATAAGTATGGGTGCAGCCCTCATCATACACCGTAAGGCAAACAACATACACACCATTTTCGGTATACCATACATTACCGTTTTGTGTATTACCTGAAGTGCCATTGCCATAATCCCACATCCACTGCTCGTTGCCACTCATAGCCGAAGTATTTATGAATTCTACATGGCCTGGAGTATTAGTAATTATAGTTTCAAAAGAAGCATTGCACTCTACAATAGGAGCGCAGTCGCTGTTTACTCCAAATGTTATTTGTACCAAATTATCATTAATCACCACAACATTTTGTACTAACGAATTACCTTCAGCAGTAACAAAAATGTCGAGGAAATCTTGATTGGCTACATTTAAACCTTCCACCTCCAAAGTGTAACAACCATCTTCCAAACAAACGAGGTAATCGAAGTAGGGATCGGCAGATGAGTATTGTGCTACACCCGATGCAATATTATTATTATTAATACTCGACAATTGATAATACACTACAGAAGGGCCACCCACATTTATATAACTATCTATGCCTATTACAACATTGGTGCAAGTAGGTTCGCAGGGCGCCACTACAATAACTGTGGCAAGCTGCCAGGCCGCACAAAGCGAATTGGATAAAGTACAATTGACATAATAAGTGCCTGGCTCTGCATAGGTGTGCGATATAAAGTGTCCACCTTGGGCAGATGTACCATCGCCAAAATACCAGGTGAACTGTTCACCTTCCACAAAACCACCTGCTTCAAAATGAATAACACCACATTCTGCACCGGCTCCACTCCATATTTCAGTTGGACAATCATTTTGTTCGCACGCATTCACTTGCACTGTATATACAAGCGTAATAGTTTCCTGACAAGAAGGTGAATAATAAACGAGTGACACTGCATAAACACCGTCCTCTGTAAACTGATGCTCTGCTATAGTGGTAGCATCGGTATTAGGAGTACCATCGCCCCATATATAAGAAACGGTCATGCCCTCTTGCCCAGGACCTGCTTCAAAATGCCAAAGCCCGCAATCATTCACCGGCCAGGCCCAAATAAAATCTGGACATCCATCATTATTATTATCACCACCACAAGCGTCCACATTTAATGACGTGCAAATTTCAAAACCACTTGGACAAGCAGCCGTGGTGCCCGTTGCGCACACCTGATATTCCCCAGGATTTAAGTACATATGCATAAAATTATTTTGACCATAACCTTCGTTGTCGCCAAAATTCCAAAGTATGTTACCAAAATCGCTTTCACCCCAATTATTTACCGCAAAAGAAAATTGATGACAATTGATTTCATCAGACACCGTTATTTCGT
>JANOXJ010000282.1:0-4562 GCA_031418455.1 Flavobacteriales bacterium
AATTCGCCAGTAGCATCTACTTTTTTCATGCGGCTAATATCAGTGCGCAAGACATTATTTCGGTCTTTAGCATAAAGCTAACCGTGCAGAAAAGGTAAACAAAACGTAGTAGCCATTGTTACAACGCTATATTTTTGCACACTAAAGAAAAACGCCCCTACTTTGGAGGCACCAAGCAAGGAAGTACATGGAAAATAAATTGATAGAAACCGACATTATAATAATAGGAGCAGGCCCTTGCGGCTTGTTCACTGTATTTGAGGCAGGTCTGCTAAAGCTGCGCTGCCATTTGATAGATGCATTGCCCCAAGCCGGAGGGCAGCTTACCGAGATATACCCTAAAAAGCCCATTTACGACATCCCCGGATTTCCGGAGGTGTTGGCGGGCGAACTGATAGACCATTTGATGAAACAAGCGGCCCCTTTTAAGCCGGGCTTTACTTTGGGCGAGCGAGCCGAGAAGGTGGAGAAAACAGAAGACGACAAATACTTTTTGGTTACCACATCGCGTGGCACTGTGCACCAGGCGCCTGTTATAGCTATAGCTGGTGGTCTTGGTTGTTTTGAGCCGCGCAAGCCGCCTATAGCCAACATAAACGATTTTGAAGACAAGGGTATAGAGTACATAGTGCGCGACCCTAATTTTTATAAAGGCAAAAAAGTAGTAGTTAGTGGCGGTGGCGATAGCGCTCTGGACTGGAGCATATTTTTAGCCAATGGCATAGCCTCTGATGTTACGCTTATACACCGCAGCAAAAGTTTTAGAGGGCACCCTGACAGTGTACAAAAAGTGCTGGACATGAGCGCTGCAGGCAAAATAAATTTGCTTACCGATGCCGAGGTAATAGGTGTAAATGGCAATGGCGTGCTGAATGAATTGAAAGTGCAGCATTTGCCCGAAGGCGAAAGCACATTGCCTACTGACCACTGGTTGCCGCTTTTTGGCCTGTCGCCCAAGCTGGGCCCGCTGGCAGACTGGGGCCTTAGCATAGATAAAAATAGCATAGAAGTAAATACCTTCGACTACAGTACCAATGTGCCTGGTATATATGCCATAGGCGACATAAATACTTACCCAGGTAAGCTTAAGCTTATACTGTGCGGTTTTCATGAAGCTACACTTATGGTGCAAAGTGCATTTAAACGCATATACCCCGACAAGAATTATGTACTGAAATACACCACCGTGAATGGCGTAACAGGTTTCTAATTCCACGCATTTAATATTATTTGTTTTGGATACTCGCAAGCATATAACTGTTTTAGTCTCCAACGATTTGGAGCACGACCAGCGAGTGGCCAAGGTGTGTGCAACGTTGCAAAAATTAAATTATGACATTACACTTGTGGGGCGCATGCTGCCCGGCAGCAAACCCTTTCAGCGCAACTATGCCACGTATAGGTTTCGCTTATTGTTTACCAAAGGAGTGTGGTTTTATGCAGCGCTCAATATCCGATTATTTTTTTACCTGCTTTTTAAAAGAACAGATGTAATACTGGCAAACGACCTGGACACATTGCTACCCGCATTTTTAATATGCAAGCTGCGCAGCAAAAAAATAGTATACGATAGTCACGAATATTTTACCGAGGCAGAAGGACTAACAGGCCGATCGTTTCAAAAGAAAGTATGGCTGAAAATAGAGCGATGGATATTTCCTAAACTGAAATATGTGTACACCGTAAACGAAAGTATAGCAGCCATATACCGCAAGCAATACCTGACAGATGTGAAGGTGGTGCGCAACATACCCTTGCTGCAGGAGTTGTATACAGTAAAAACACGTGAGCAACTAGACCTGCCACCCAACAAAAAAATAATATTGCTGCAAGGAGCATACATAGACCCTGACCGTGGCGGTATGGAGCTAGTGCAAGCCATGCAAATGCTAGATAGTATACTACTGCTTATAATAGGTAGTGGCCGCGATATAGTAAATTTAAAACGCCTTGCAGAAACTATGAAGCTGCAAGAGAAAATAAGATTTATGCCGCGCATGCCATTTGACCAACTTAGGCAATACACTGCCAATGCCGACTTGGGATTATCGCTCGATAAGCCATTGCATTTAAACTACACCTACTCGCTGCCCAACAAATTGTTTGACTACATACATGCAGGCATACCGGTGCTGGTAAGCAATTTGCCTGAGCTGAGCAGAATAGTAAACGAGTACCATGTGGGCGCCATATGCAAAGAGGTAACACCCACTGCCATAGCCACTGCCATAAACGAAGCACTAAATAGCCCAAGCTACCCACACTGGAAAACCAATGCCATAGTAGCCCGAAATACACTCAACTGGCAGCACGAAGAAAAGGTGCTGAAAGACATATATGGATAACTGTAGCGATTCAATAGGATGCTTTTACAAAAAAGGCATTTGAATAACAGCAGTGAATCAATTTATTCTTTGTTTTGGAAATAGCATTAAAAATCAATGGTAATCGATGGCTTTTTTATAGCCAAATTTCATTTCAAAAAGAAATGGATAACTCCAATTATAAATTTAAAAATTAATGCTCTATTGAATTTAGTTTTATGAAAGAAACTCAAATTATAAAATAGAAAATATCATTAGTACTATCTACTGCATAGTGTGATATAAAAAAAAGCTCCAGATAAATCTGGAGCTTTGTAAAATTTTTATTTAGAAAAAAAGCAAGTACTTTTAATGTATGCCTTTACCTGCCAAATACCTTTCGGCATCTAATGCAGCCATGCAACCTGTGCCAGCAGCTGTTACCGCTTGGCGGTATGTTTTGTCGGCCGCATCGCCTGCTACAAACACACCTTCAATATTGGTTTTAGAACTGCCCGGCTGGTTTATGATATAGCCTGTTTCGTCCATTGTAATCCATGGTTTAAACACATCGGTATTCGGTTTGTGTCCTATAGCTACAAAAAATCCTGTAGCTTTTAGCAAACGTTCTTCGTTGGTTTTGTTGTTGCGCACCAGCACTCCTTCCACACCGCTTTCGCCTATTAGGTCAACGGTGTCTGTATTCCAAAGCACTTCTATGTTGGCAGTGTTTTCCACGCGGTGTTGCATGGCTTTAGAAGCGCGCATTTTTTCGCTGCGCACCAGCATATACACTTTGTTACACAGCTTGGCTAAGTAAGTGGCTTCTTCTGCAGCGGTATCGCCTGCACCCACTATTACCACATCTTGTTTGCGATAGAAGAAACCATCGCATACAGCGCATGCACTCACACCACCACCTAGGTCGCGTAGGCGTATTTCATTGGGCAAGCCAAGCCACTTGGCACTTGCACCGGTGCTTATTATTATAGCATCGGCCGTAAGTGTGTGTTTACCATTTTCTATTTCTACATAGTGCTTAGGGCCAGTAAAGTCTACTTTGGTTACCCAGCCATTGCGTACATCTGTTTCAAATCGTTTGGCTTGTTCGGTAAGGTCTTCCATCATTTTTACACCATGCACACCTTGCGGATAACCCGGAAAGTTGTCTACCTCAGTAGTGTCCATTAGCTGTCCACCAGGCTGCATGCCTTGGTACATTACAGGTTTCATATCAGCGCGGGCAGCGTATATAGCAGCGGTGTAGCCTGCTGGGCCGCTTCCTATTATCAAGCATTTTACGTGTTCTTTTGCTTCGTGCATAAGGTGTATTATTTTTTTATTTTAAATGTTTATTTTATTTTTTTGCTTTTTAAGTGTGCGAAAGTAAAAAGGTGTTTTTTTCATTTAAGAAAACTGCATGTCCTTTTTTTTGTTCCACTGTTTTTGGGCTCTATCCAATTTTATTTTGCTGCTGATGCAACTACTAATGTGGTGCAATAAGAACAAATATTACTTAAGCCCCTGGTTCAAACTTACTTTTAAAAATTCGTCCCAAAGCGAATCTTCCGGTGGTGGTGCTACTATGGTAATGGGTGTTTTTTTTACCGGATGCAAAAATTCTATTTGTCGCGCATGCAAGTGTATGGAGGCATTGTCGTTAGTGCGTTTCGATCCATATTTTATATCGCCTTTTATAGGAGAACCCAGGCTGGCCAGTGTGGCGCGTATCTGGTGGTGTCTACCTGTTTTAGGATACACCTCTACAAACGAGTAGTTGTCTCCCGCGCCTATAAGTTTATAGCTTAGTTCGCTTTCTTTTCTGTCGCCACGTGCATCTTTAAATGCAAATGTTTTGTTTAGCTTTTCATCTTTCCACAGGTGGTTTATCACATGGCCCTCAGGTGGGTTGGGTGCATCTTTCACCACTGCCCAATAGGTTTTTTGAACCTCGCGAAATTTGAACATGTTGCTAAGTCGGTTGAGCGCCTTAGTAGTGCGTGCATATAGCACCACACCGCTCACTGGTCTGTCTAGCCTGTGCACAGTGCCTATAAAGGCAAGGCCGGGTTTGTTGTAAGTGAGTTTTACATATTGTTTTACCACTTCGCACAATGTAGTATCGCCACTTACATCGCTCTGTATAATGTCGGAGTTGCGTTTGTTTACAGCTATTATGTGGTTGTCTTCGTAGAGCACTCTCAGATTTTCTACTGTGCTCATTACTATGGGTTCGCGCGGTGCGGTCTTCCATTCTTT
>JANOXJ010000283.1:0-1913 GCA_031418455.1 Flavobacteriales bacterium
TTCTGGTTTTATACCCAGGTGATACAGGCTTCCATCAGCTCTTAATATTAATTCGCTTTTACCTATTGGTTCAACACTTTTTCTTAATGGTGCATTCATACTATTGTTCTAAATCTTTGAGCCTAAAAATGGCGAAATACAACTTGATACTATTGCCCACGAAAGTAGTTAAGTATGCATAAGTTCATTCTAAATTATACAGGGAGGCTTTTGATATACAACAAAAACTTAGTTGAGTAGATGTGAGGCTTAAATTCCATTGATACAAGCGTTTTTCAAATTAGCGAACTTGGATACACAGCGTAAAGCCAGTAACAGAGAGTCAAGCGGGTTCAGATAATGGCATAAGACATACCTAGTAGTGATAGGTATATTCCAGTGTGTCTAGAGGGGAAACCTGGATCTCGAGAGAGTCGGTATATAATATTGACCAATGCTCCCCCTCATCAATCCACTCAGAAACACCAAAGTATAGGTAGTCATTGCGATTGCCAACACATTGCATAAGTTCAGTAAATCCACTTACCATAACTTCAGTGGAACTTCCACGAATCGGTGCAACTAACACGTAATGTTCAGGATTTAAAGGCAAATCATCAATCACAGTTACTTTAACCCATGCTTGGGGTAATAATTCATAAATGCCATCGGCCACCCATGTCATATTCATGCTGTAGCCATAGCCACAATCGTCCCAACAACCATCAGCCTCGGCACAATAGCCTGAAACAGCTAATTCGCAAGGCCATTCAACGTTGCCATTTGCATCACTTGTTTTTATTTCTATATTGCTTGGAGTATCGCTATTGTTTTCATAGGAGAATAGGTAAACGGTTGCGCCTTCAATGGGTGCCAGCGTTCCATACTGCACAAACTGCATTGTCTTGGTGTCACCTTCATCGCAAGGCCAATCGTCTTTTTTGTTGCCGAACAAGCCTCCATCTTTGCACCTATAAAAAAGAGAAGTCAACGCTATAAAGAACATATTACGAAGCAAGCACAGACTTTTCATATTCAACAATAAATTAGTTGAGTAAATGTGAGGATTAAATTCAATTGATACAAACGTTTTTCAAATTAACGACACTGGCAAGACTGCTTTAAGCTAGCTTGATTGCGTTTACAATTATGTTGGCTACAAGCCAACTAAAGCAACAGGCACTGGCTACACTGCGTTAAGCCAGCGCCAGAGATGCCCGCGCGATGGGGATGCATACCAATCGCTATCGGTAAATTCCATATCAGCGTCCACCTCAAATATTTCACTGTAGTCTGAAAGGAAGTTGAGATAGAACTCTTTTGGAACATCGTTACGTAAAAGAAACCCGTTTCTATCGTTAGATTGAGGAACCCCTCCATTATTTTCAATATACGCTTCAGCCTTCTCATCAAGCCTATTTACGGTTGCTATAGCATAGTAAAGCTCAATCAAAGTTTGTTGCTTTTGCCGCTCTAAGTTTTCATATTGTTCAGTACCTATTGTCGCTGCTTGCAATTGATTTGCAGTAAGTTTATATTCCGTAGCAAGCACCCACAGATAATGCCCAAGATAAATAGTAGCATCGGTATGGTAAATACGACTTGGCGCGTTACCGTCTATTAAAGGCGCACCCGAATAGGCAAAACCAATGGAACGCGCTGAAATGGGAATGCTTTCACCATTGTCATTTCCTATTTTGAGAAAATTCTTTTTTAGTCGCTCGCGGTAAGCCCAGTATTTATCAAGATTTGCTTGTGGAGTTTGTGAAATAAGATGTGACAACATAGTCACTAGTGCAAAGCAAACAAGTGTAATTTTTTTCATAAGTTTAGGGGTTTAATGGTTAAGGTGTGATGTGATAATCTATCAATTTCCAAATTGAATTGTCATTTTGGTGTTCAAAATGCACGATGCCTATGTCTCTTGCGAAATA
>JANOXJ010000284.1:0-1978 GCA_031418455.1 Flavobacteriales bacterium
TTAATTACCATAAACATGATACCTAGCACAAATGCACTATACAGCAGTGCTAATTTCCATCCCCAATTCATTTTCATGTCATTATTGTTTTTTATGTGCCGGTCCTAAAAAGGTTGTTTGTTCCTCGGTTATTTTTTCACCGTGGCTCCACACCTCTATTTCCATTTTTTGTTTTTGTTCATGAATATTCTGGGCGGGCTGCAGAATAAAAAACTGTGTATCTATCAAACTATCACCTCTTACCCACAGCGCAGTATCGCCTACTATTCTTACTTCGGCACCACCCTTTTCTATCAAAAAATCCAGCTTTAAGTCGTTGGTTGTTTTATTTATAATCTTTACGTTGTATAGATTGCTAATGCGTCCATCCTTCTCGGTATAAAACATAGTACCCTTAGCCCTTACTACCGTTACATCCAAATCAGTACGAGTAACAAGCAAAAAACTCTCGGTGGCCACTAACAGCAGCAATACCGCAGTGTAGGCTATAATACGTGGCGTAAATTTTAATTTATTGCCTGTTTGAATACTGGACTCACTGGCATATCTTATAAGTCCTTTTGGTTTTTTAATTTCGTCCATTATGTGGTCGCAGGCATCTATGCAAGCAGTGCAGTTTACACATTCTAGCTGAGTGCCGTGCCTAATGTCTATACCTGTTGGGCATACACGCACACAATCACCACAGTCAATACAATCGCCTTTTGGTGCTTCTGAAGTTTTGCTCAGTTTCCCGCGCGGCTCCCCTCTTTTGTGATCGTAGGCTACTACAATAGAGTGTTTGTCTAACAACACACTTTGCATTCTGCCATAAGGACATACCACCAAACACACTTGCTCTCTAAACCACGAAAAAATAAAAAAGAATACTCCTGAAAACACAAGCATTAGAATAAAACCGCCAATATGTTTTGTGAATGGTTCGGTAACAATTTTATACAATTCATCCACCCCAATTACGTAGGCTAAAAATGTATTAGCCACCAAAACTGAAATAATAAAAAAGATGCTGATTTTTAAACTCTTCTTCCAGATTTTATTTCTGTCCCAAGGACTTTTGTTCAATGCTCTTTGTTGTGTAGGATTGCCTTCTATGGCATATTCTATGCGCCTAAACACCATTTCCATAAGCACGGTTTGTGGGCACACCCAACCACAAAACACCCTGCCATATACAACAGTGAATAATGCAATGAAAACAATAAAAATAACCATGCCCAGCATGAAAATAAAAAAGTCCTGAGGCCAAAATCGCACACCGAAAAGAATAAATTTTCTTTGAATTATATTGAAAAGAAAAAGTGGTGAACCATTTATTTTAATAAAAGGCAGTGTAAAAAAAACAATGAGATAAATCCAACTGGAAATAGCGCGTGCATTGTAAAATCTGCCTGAAGGTTTTTTGGGAAAGAACCAAACACGATGCCCCTGCTTGTCAATATGACTAACACTGTCTCTAAACGCTTCTTCCTGTGCAATAGTGCTCATTCTGCTTCACTCTATTAAATGATAATTCACTTCGGCATTGCTGCTACTGCATTATTTAAAGTATCTGTTTTTAAGTTAGCAGAAGTAGTATCGGCCGGGTTTGTGGCAGCGGGTTCATATAAATTGCCCTCGGCTGGTTTAGCGTTAGGAGGATTAGTGCCCTGCAACGACAATACATAACTTACCACCTGCGCCATCATAGGAGGCGAAAGTTCCTGTTGCCACGCTTTCATTCCTTTGCCCTGAACGCCATATTTTACTGTTTTAAATAAATCTTTTACATCGCCACCATGAATCCAAAACTTATCAGTAAAATTGGGACCCACTAGACCTTCGCCTGATTGGCCATGGCATACTGCGCAATATTGTATAAATATGGACTTGCCTGCACCCAATGCCGCGGCATCTGTTAGCACCGCTGCATTACCTTCATCTACCAAGCTAGCTGATTTCAATTTGTATTCCGCCAGTTGCATGTCAGCTTCTTTCA
>JANOXJ010000285.1:0-16909 GCA_031418455.1 Flavobacteriales bacterium
TTAATTACCATAAACATGATACCTAGCACAAATGCACTATACAGCAGTGCTAATTTCCATCCCCAATTCATTTTCATGTCATTATTGTTTTTTATGTGCCGGTCCTAAAAAGGTTGTTTGTTCCTCGGTTATTTTTTCACCATGGCTCCATACCTCTATTTCCAATTTTTGTTTTTGCTCGTGAATATTTTGTGCCGGTTGTAAAATAAAAAACTGCGTGTCTATCAAGCTATCGCCCTTTACCCACAAAGCAGTATCTCCTACTAACCTTATTTCCGCACCACCTGTTTCAATCACAAAATCCAATTTTAAATCGTTCACAGTTTTATTTATAATTTTCACATTATACAAGTTGCTTATACGTCCGTCCTTTTCAGTATAAAACATAGTGCCCTTTGCTCTTACCACTGTTACATCCAAATCAGTTCGTGTTACAAGCAAAAAACTTTCCAATACCACCAATAGAAATAGCACTACGGTATATGCTATAATGCGTGGAGTAATTTTTAATTTTTTGCCTGTTTCTATGCTAAACTCACTTGCATACCTGATTAAGCCTTTTGGCTTTTTTATTTCATCCATTATATGGTCGCAAGCATCTATGCACGCAGTGCAGTTTACACACTCCAGCTGTGTACCATGCCTTATGTCTATGCCAGTAGGGCATACACGCACACAATCTCCACAGTCTATACAATCGCCCTTTGGGGTATCATTAGCCTTACTTAATTTGCCGCGTGGTTCGCCTCTTTTATGGTCGTAGGCTACTACTATAGAATGCTTATCTAATAAAACACTTTGCATTCTGCCATAGGGGCATACCACCAAGCACACTTGCTCTCTGAACCATGAAAAAATAAAAAAGAAAACACCAGAAAAAATAATCATTAAAATAAAACCACCCACATGTTGTGAGAATGGCTCGGTAACAATTTTATATAATTCATCTACACCTATTACATAGGCCAAAAAAGTATTGGCTACCAATACTGAAATTAAAAAGAAGATACTCGTTTTTAAACTCTTCTTCCATATTTTATTTCTATCCCATGGGCTTTTATTGAGTGCCTTTTGCTGCGTGGGATTGCCTTCTATAGCATATTCTATTCGCCTAAAAACCATTTCCATAAGCACAGTTTGTGGGCACACCCAACCACAAAACACCCTGCCATATACAACAGTGAATAATGCAATGAAAACAATAAAAATAACCATGCCCAGCATGAAAATAAAAAAATCTTGCGGCCAAAAACGCACGCCAAAAAGAATAAACTTCCGTTGAACTATATTGAAAAGAAAAAGTGGTGAACCATTTATTTTGACAAATGGCAACGTAAAGAATACTACAAGATAAATCCAACTTGCAATAGCACGCGCATTGTAAAATTTGCCAGAAGGTTTTTTAGGAAAAAACCAAACACGATGCCCCTGCTTGTCAATATGACTAACGCTGTCTCTAAACGCCTCTTCCTGTGCAATGGTGCTCATGCTGCTTCTCTTTTGTTCAATAGTCTATTCCTACATAGCTGCTACCGCAGTCTTTAACGTATCTGTTTTGGCGTTAACCGAAGTGGTATCGGACACGCCCGCTGCAGCTGGCTCATATAAATTACCTTCTGCTGGTTTTTGGTTAGGCGGATTAGTGCCTTGCAACGACAGTACATAACTAACCACTTGCGCCATCATAGGAGGTGAAAGTTCCTGTTGCCAAGATTTCATTCCCTTTCCTTGCACTCCATATTTTACGGTTTTAAATAAATCTTTTACATCACCACCATGAATCCAAAACTTATCAGTAAAATTGGGACCCACCAAACCTTCGCCTGCTTGTCCATGGCATACTGCGCAATATTGTATAAATATGGACTTGCCTGCACCCAATGCCGCGGCATCTGTTAGCACCGCTGCATTACCTTCATCTACCAAGCTAGCTGATTTCAATTTGTATTCCGCCAGTTGCATTTCAGCTTCTTTCATTTGCGCCCTATACTCATTTTCCATCACACTACCGTTACCACTTAGGTGATAATATCCCATGTACAACACAGCAAAAACAATAGTGAGATAAAAACCATATACCCACCAAGGCGGCAATGAATTATCCAACTCATGTATACCATCATAGTTATGGTCGGTCATAACAGCTGCTTCAGACTCTATGGCAACAGACTTGTTTAATCTATCCCAGAAATAAGAGGTTTTTGTTTCGAAGACTTTAGAAGGTTGTTCTTCAACTTCCTTTTTCAAAAATGAACGAATAAGCGAAACATAATAGAGTACCACAAAAAGTTCGATAGCTATAATAATTACCAAACCATTGATGGTACTATCGCCAAACCCTTGTTTGAGAAAACTGGCTGCCATGCTACTTTCAGCGGCTGACGCGGAATTTGAAACAACACTAAGAGTGATAAGAGCTAATAAAATCTTGGCTTGATTGCCAAAATTCTTTTTTTGTTTCAATGCATAATCACGCGCTACTGAAGATAGCACCTTGGCGAGCTGAAGTATAAATACAAGCAGCAAAACAGCTACTGCAAATAATGCGTAGAACACCGGTGACTGAAACACAGATGGTTTTGGAGCTTTTGCAACTCCCGTCATTTGTGGTGAAAGCGCAAACAGAGTAGCTGCACTTGTCATCATAAAACCAAATAGAAATATTCGTTTCATATAGCAGAGTCTAATTCAGTTGAGTGGTATATTTTTTAATTCTTCCATCGTTTGTTTGCTTTGTTTGAAAGTATAAATGCATACTAACAAAAAGATAGAAGTGAATATGAGCAGTGATATAAGTGGGTATACACTTACACCCGTTATGGATTCTAAATAATTTATAAATTTCATTTTGTGCTTGATTGATTATTAGCAACAGGCGCCACTTCCAGGTCTCTGCCTAGTTTTTGTAAATAAGCTATAAGCGCAATTATTTCCTGATTTGGTTGCAAGCCATTTTCACCTAACAACAATTGGCTCTCTTGCGATTTCAAATCATCGTAAATAATTTGTGCTTGCTTTTGCAAATCGGCTACTGCTATTTGGTCGTAGCCTTCCGAATAGGGCACTCCTAATTTTTGCATAGCTCTAATCTTGGCCGGTATTAAATCTATATCAATAGTATCTGTATGCAACCAAGGATAACGAGGCATAATAGAAGAAGGCGACATAGAAGTAGGGTCGGCCATGTGGTTATAATGCCATGCATTGCCCTTCTTATTGTTGCCAGCGCCTTCGCGGGCTAAATCAGGCCCTGTGCGCTTACTACCCCATTGGAAAGGATGGTCGTAAATAAACTCGCCTGCCTTGCTGTACTCTCCGTATCGCTCTGTTTCTGCTCTAAAAGGACGAATCATTTGAGAATGGCATGTATAACATCCTTCTCTTACATAAATATCCCGACCTTCCAATTCAAGCGGTGTGTATGGCTTTACAGAAGCAATGGTTGGTATATTGCTTTTGATTAAGAAGGTAGGCACCATTTCTATAACACCACCTATAAGCACAGCTACCAATGAAAGCACCAGCATTTGAACAGGTCTTCTTTCAATCCATCTGTGCCAATGCTCTGAGCCATGTATTGCATAATTCTTAGCAAGTGCTGGTGCCTCGGCTTCTTCATTAGCAAGAAAGTTGCCCTGCTTTATTGTTTTCCGAATATTCACAATCATAAATACCACACCTATCACATAGAGTAGGCCACCTAAGGAGCGCAGTGCATAGAAACCCTGCATACCATTTACCATATCTAAAAACTGATATTGCAAACGGCCATCTTCGGTAAACTGAGTGAGCATTTCATTGTGCCTCCAACCTGCCCAATACATAGGCACTGCATAAAGTATAATGCCTAATGTACCTATCCAAAAATGCCAGTTGGCCAGTTTTTTAGAATAAAGATTAGTGCGCCACATGCGTGGTATAAGCCAATACAATACACCGAATGTGAGGAAACCATTCCACCCTAAAGCACCTACGTGCACGTGTGCCACTATCCAATCAGTATAGTGTGCAATAGCGCTTACATTTTTAAGCGATAGCATGGGCCCTTCGAAAGTGGCCATGCCATAAGCTGTAACAGCCACTACCATAAACTTTAGCACCACATCCTCGCGCACACGATCCCATGCACCGCGTAGTGTAAGCAAACCATTTATCATACCGCCCCATGATGGTGCTATGAGCATAACACTGAACACTGTACCAAGCGACTGTGCCCAATCTGGCAATGAAGTATACAGCAAGTGGTGTGGGCCTGCCCATATATATAAAAATATTAAAGCCCAAAAGTGAATGATAGAAAGACGGTAAGAATACACAGGTCGGTTAGCAGCCTTTGGAATAAAATAGTACATTAAACCCAAGTAGGGTGTAGTAAGGAAAAATGCCACGGCATTGTGTCCATACCACCATTGCACCAATGCATCTTGCACACCTGCATACCAGGAATAGCTCTTAAATAAACTAACAGGCATTTCAAAACTATTTACTATATGCAGCATAGCTACAGTAACCCATGTAGCTATGTAAAACCAAATAGCCACATACAAGTGACGCTCTCTTCTTTGCAAAATGGTCATAAACATATTTAGACCAAATACAACCCATACCAGTGTGATAGCAATATCAATAGGCCACTCCAACTCTGCATACTCTTTGCCCGTAGTAAAACCACTTAAAAGCGTAACTGCAGCAGCTACAATAATGCCCTGCCAACCCCAAAAGTGTATGGCCGATAATTTATCGCTCCACATGCGCGCTTTGCACAAACGCTGCAACGAATAATACACCCCCATAAAAATACCATTGCCCACAAATGCGAAAATGACAGCGTTGGTATGCAAAGGTCTAGTGCGGCCAAAGGTGGTTTGGGGCAAATCAAAATTGAGCGATGGAAATACCAGTTGCAATGAAACAAGCAAGCCTGCCAACATGCCCACCAGTGCCCAAAGTGCAGTAGCAAATGCAAACTGCTTAACTATTTTGTTGTCGTAAGAAAAACGTTCTAAATTATTACTCATAAATTAAGATTTCTCGTTATTAGATTTTTCTTCTTCCTGCACAGTATCGTCCAGCAACATTCTTATAGAAGGTGTGTAGCTATCATCAAACTGTCCATTTTTAGCAGATAATAAAAACGCTACCAAAAACGCTCCTGCTATGGGTATGCTTACTCCTAATAAAAGATAAATAGCACTCATGGATATTGGTAGGTTGAGGGGTTAATTTTCAACGGCCCAAAAGAAGATTTGCGGTCGCGAATTGCGCATGACCCTCCTTAGCAGCACCTATGACTTTAATCATATTCCACTACCGAGCGAGCCCCAATATGCGACCAGCCAATGCGCTAGCCACTGTAGTAAACAGAATAATACTTATGCTGCTCAACGGCATAAGAATAGCCGCCACTACCGGAGAAAGAGTGCCACTAACTGCAAATGAAAGGCCCACAATGTTGTAACACAACGACAGCACAAAACTTGCTTTAATAATGAATTGGGCCTTAGTAGCCAAACGAACCAGGTTTGGAAATTTGCTAAAAACAGCGCCAGTAATAATAGCATCGCAGGCGGGCGAAAAATTATTGACATCATCTGAAATAGAAATACCAACGTGGCTTTTCATAAGCGCCCCTGAATCATTTAGTCCATCTCCCACCATCATTACCACTTCTCCTTCATCCTTTAATTTTTCTATATAACTGGTTTTGGAGTCGGGCGACTGATGAAAAAACATAGGAACTTTTTGGCCTACAATGCTCTGCAGATTGGACATTTGTCCATCGTTGTCACCACTTAGAATACTCAACTTATATTTCTTACTGAGCACATTAAATACATCAGCCAAATTTTTTCTGTACTCCTTGTTAAAGGAAAAATAACCTAACACTTTGTCATCAAAGCGTATAAAAACAGCAGCACCTTGTGCATCATGTTCCTGCTGCGATGCCTGCACAAAATCTGAAGCGCCTATAGTAATTATTTTACCATTGCACTTAGCCTTGAGGCCTTTGCCGGGTATTTCTGTAAAGTCGTCCACTACCCACGCGTTGCAAAAACTCAGTTTTTCTGCTAAGGCCTTACTGAGAGGATGGTTGCTTTGTTTGCACATCGAATAAATTAATGCTAGCTCCTGTTCGCGCAGCTCGCTTCCATGAAAATGTACGGACAGCACATGATTTGTTATAGTGCCCGTTTTATCAAAAACCAAATGAGTAGCTCTGGCCATTGTTTCTATTACACCAGCATTTTTCAAGAATACACCTGCCTTAGCATATTGCATCATTATGGCTCCGTTGGTAAATGTGTAAGAAAGCAGCAAAGCGCAGGGGCAAGCAACAATAAGCACCGTGGTAAGGGCATTCCAGCCACGTGCTGGGTCAGTAGGTAACCAATAAATAAATGCAGATATTGAAATAAGTAACAACACCACCGTAAAGTGCTTTGCAAGTTTTTGAACAAAAGTTTCTCTGTTGATTTTCTCCTTACTGAAACTCTCGTTGTTCCATAAATTAGTAAGATAACTGTGCGACACATCCTTAAGCACCTCGCATTCTATAGCCGCACCAGATTGTTTGCCTCCTGCATATATTATTTCTCCCTTTCTGATTTTTACAGGGTCAGACTCACCAGTAACAAAACTATAGTCTATAAAAGCCTCGTGGTTCAGGCATTTGCTATCGGCTGGCACTAACTCCTGCGACCGCACTATAAGCACATCGCCTATTTTCAACTTAGGCAATGGTATTGACTGTGGCTGACCCGAAGTAGTTTTTATAGTTACAGCTATTGGAAAAAAACTTTTGTAGTTGCGGTTAAAATTCAAATATGTATGTGTGCGCTCCTGAAAAAAACGGCCTATCAGCATAAAAAATATGATACCTGACATAGAGTCTAAATAACCACTTCCGGTATTAGAAATAATTTCATATACACTGCGTGAAAAAGTGAGCGCAATGGAAAGCGATAGGCCAAAATCTATATTAAGAGTTTTTGCTTTTATTCCTCGCCAGGCGGATACAAAAAAATCGCTCGCTGCATACGTTACCGTTGGTAATGATAAAAAAAGAATGATAAAAGAAAAGCTTCGTTGCAATTGTTCACCTCCTTCATTGGCAATGTGGAAATACTCAGGTAAACTAAGCATCATAATGTTAGCAAAACAAAAGCCTGCTACAGCTAACTGATATATTCTGTGCCGGTGTGGTGCAGCCAATTCCGGCTCATGGATACTCTGTAGATTCAACAAAGGTTCATAACCCAAAGTGGTAAGCAATTCCACCACTTTTCTTATAGATGTTAGCTCAGGATAAAAATGTATGGTTATTTCTCTTTTTAAAAAATCTGTTCTGGAAAGTAAAACACCCTTGTCGAGCTTATACAAATTCTCGAGCAGCCAAACGCACGAACTACAGTGCATTTGAGGTAAATTGAAAATTGCGATGGCCAGTTTACCATCATTGAATTTTAAGATTTTATCGGATGTATCCTTATCGTCTAAAAATGCAAATCTCCCCTGAAAATTTTTCAGTTTCGGACTTATGTGCGCTTTTTCTTCCAGAGAATAATAGTTGCACAGATTACTTTCTTTAAGTAAATCAAACACAGCTAAACAACCATGACAACAAAAATCTTTATTGTCACTGTGTACTACACCATCTGCGCAAGCATCGCCACAGTGGTAGCATTTAGTTTGATTTTCTATTGGAAAAGGCTTCAATTTAAAGTGCTAAAAATTATTCTTGCTCATGGTAGTCAGCAGGCTCATCGGCCTCAGGTCCATAACCCTCTGACAATTCTCTTCCCTGTTCATTTTGCACACCCAATGTCCAACTATCTGTGGCGGTGGTTATGAGCCAAAGTTTGCCCGATTTTCGAAATACCTGTAAATGCAAGCCGTATTCATTTTCAAACAACTGCTCAAGTTGAGCCACTGTCATATCATTAGAAAGGACCACAGTACCAGACTTGTGAACCTTGCGGCAATCACCAATTTTTTCGCCACCCTTGTGCAATTCTTTTTTAATATTCTTTATACCTTCAGGAAATGGATGCGAGAGAAACTCTAATCTCAAATATGGAAACTCATATGAAAAATCTTTTTGCAAATCTCCAATTGTTCTTTTGTCGTCTATGATTAGTTCCATGTTCCTTTCTAATGTAGTTGAATTATTTTCCATTGCGCTCAGTAATTATTAATAATGGCACAGTAGTTTCCAAAGCCATTTTTTTAGTTTGTCTTTCGTGCATCATTTTCCACATCACATTGTGGTGCCTTGCCACCATTACCAATGCATTCATTTTATATCTTCTTGTCCAATCGCGCAGCAAGTCTATAATCTTACTTCTTCGTGCATCCAAATAATGCACTCTAGTACTTTCTTGTCTGAATATTTTGAAAAGAGGGATAAGTGTTTTTTCATCCAACTTCACCTTTGGATCATCATTCACATGTACATATTGTATATCTGAATTAAACATGCTTCGCATGGTCGTAAGGGTCTTTAGCCCTGTGCCTTGTGGTATGTGCTTTAAGTCAAAAGCAAAACCGATTTTTTTCCACGGTTTGAAACGGGAGTTTTCGGGAACTATTAATACCGGACACTTCACATCGGGCCCTATGTTAGCGCTGGTGCTGCCAAATACTACTTTGCTAAAATTATCCATATGACCAATGCCCATAACCAATAAGCCTATATCGCCACTACCCACTTTTTTTCTGATAATCTCCAGCGCGAAGCCCACCTGCACATGATGGTTTACCTTTAATGCAGAGCCATATTTTTTCTTTAGCTCGTTTTCTAACTTAACAATACTCACTTCATCAGCCTTTACAATTTCATCCCAATAAACTCCTGTGTCTATCATCATCACATCACTCACAATTGGAAATTGTGACACGTGAAGTAAAGTAAGTTTTGCATTGAAACATACCGCTACTTCTGCTGCATAGCGCACTGCATTGAGCGAGGGTTTCGAAAAATCCGTAGCTGCAAGTATGGTTTTCATGTTTGGGTGTATTTGGCACCAAAGATGATTTTTTTCTAAAACATGTTATTTGATTGCAGTCATAACCCACACTGATTAATATCATGACCGGCACGAATAGCCCTTGAAGAAAGGCTTATAGAAGCGACAGCCTCTATGCCAATAAAAATAAACTATAAAAAAAGGAAAAACAGATTTATGAATCTTACTTAACTTTTGGCAATCTCCACCCAATCGCCACCTTCTTTAATAAGATTAATTAATTCTTCCACTGCATCTTCTTCCGGCACATTTTTCTTCACTACATTTTTTTCTTTGTAGAGCGTTATTTTACCTGGACCTGTGCCCACATAACCATAGTCAGCATCGGCCATTTCGCCAGGACCATTTACTATGCATCCCATTATTCCAATTTTCACTCCTTTCAAATGAGAAGTTTTAGATCTAATTTTAGCTGTGGTTTCCTGCAAATCGAAAAGTGTACGGCCACAGCTTGGGCATGAGATATATTCTGTTTTAGAAATGCGTGTGCGAGTGGCTTGCAATATTCCAAATGCTGTAGAATTAATTCGTTGCATTGGAATACCTGCGGCCGATATCATAATACCATCACCCAAACCATCTATAAACAAAGCACCCAAATCGGTAGCGCTGTATAGTGTGAAAGCATCTTCTCCAAGTGCGCCATACGCGCGGTAATTAATAACAGGCACTTCGCAAGCACTGTTTATCAATTTGAAATAAGCAGCGCGCTGCTCAGCCATGCCATGCTCATTTTCAGTAGTCAATACAAGCACTACGTTAAGCTTAGATTTTAATACTGTAAGAAAACTATTCGTAAGATTCTTTAGAGAAGCCTGCACAAAAACCAAAGGGCAATTTTGCAATGCATTTAGCTCGCTATGCTGTTCGAACTGCATGGCGCTAAGCCAAGGATAGCTTCTTTGTTTTTCTCCTTGCGTAGTCCAGGTATCATAATTAAATATGAGCCCCAATGTGCCTGGAATTTCAAAATTTACTTCGTTGTTGCCGCAATAAATAAAATCACAAGCCAAGTCAGTAAGGTTCCACTTATCTAGTGGCACTGAATAATTGCAGCCTACTGCAAATAAACTTGCCGCTGTTATTTCATTACGTTCGCTAAAATCCATAATAACACGCGGCACATTTTTTCCACCTATGTTAAGCACATGGCCTGTATGTCTGCGCTCATGGTCGAACGGATTTATAGGGCTTGGCACATTCTCTATTGGTGCGCTCGCTTTGCGCAGCGTATAGCGCTCTGCCAGCAAACGCGCCACAGGAATTTCTGCTTCAGGCTCTTCCGTAAGAGACACGCGTATGGTGTCGCCCAGTCCATCTTCCAGCAAAGTTCCTATTCCCACAGCACTCTTTATGCGTCCATCTTCGCCATCACCAGCCTCGGTAACTCCCAGGTGCAGTGGATAGTTCATACCCGCTTGTATCATATGATTCACAAGCATTCGGTAGGCTTGCACCATTACAAGGGTGTTAGATGCCTTCATTGAAATAATCAATTCATGAAAATCAAAATCGCGACAAATGCGAATAAACTCCATGGCACTTTCTACCATACCCAGCGGAGTGTCGCCATAACGCGACAAAATGCGATCGCTTAATGAACCATGATTGGTGCCTATGCGCATGGCTGTTCCATTTTTTTTGCATAACTCCACCAGCGGAATAAACCTGTTTCGGATTCTCTTCAGTTCGTCATTATAAGAATCATCGGTATACTCTATTTCCTCAAATTTCTTCTTGTCAGCATAATTGCCCGGATTTACGCGCACCTTTTCTACCAGGCCTGCAGCCACTTCCGCAGCATTGGGTGTAAAATGTATATCGGCTACTATGGGCGTGTTATATCCTTTGGCACGCAATTCATTTTTTATGTTGGCCAAATTTTCTGCTTCGTTTTTGCTTGGCGCAGTAATTCTTACCAGCTCACATCCTGCTTCAATCATACGAATGCTCTGAGCCACAGTGCCTGCAGTATCCATAGTGTCAGTAGTAGTCATGCTTTGCAGACGAATAGGATTTTCGCCTCCAAATTTTACAATGCCAATTTTTACCTCGCGGGTTTTAAAGCGGCTGTATTCAAAAAGACTGTTGCAGTATGTATTATCAGAACTCATAGATATGCAAATAAACAATCAACGTAAGATATAGTTTTTACTGAGTATAAAATTATTCCGTTCTAAATCATTTTATTCTCAAGAAAGTGAAAATAATGTCAGCCTTTGAAGTAAGAAGTTAAATGCACAAACTCTTCCAGACCAAGCTGTTCGGGCCTTTTGTCAAATAGTGCGCTGCTCATATCCACATTGCCATTGGCAAGCGATTTTAAACTATTGCGCAGTGTTTTTCTTCTTTGGTTAAAGGCAGTTTTTACCACTAATTTCAGCAACTTTTCATCGCAGCCCAGCTGATAGTCAAATTTTCTTTTCATTCGAATAACACCGCTGCGCACCTTAGGCGGAGGAATAAATTCTGATGCTTCTACCGAAAATAAATATTCAATATCATAAAAAGCTTGCGCAAGCACCGAAATAATTCCGTACTCCTTAGACCCCGGGCCGCTTGCAAAGCGCTTCCCCACCTCATGCTGAAACATACCTACCATTTCAGGTATGATGTCTTTATTATCTAAAATTTTAAAAACGATTTGTGAGGAAATGTTGTAAGGATAATTACCCGCCACAGCAAATGGCTCCTGAAACAACTCAGTAAGATCCATTCTTAAAAAATCCTTCTCGAAAATTCTGCCATGCAGCAGAGGCAAATGTTTGTTTAGATACGCAACACTTTCAGTATCTATTTCCACCACCGAAGTTTCAAACTCGGTGCGCTGCAGCAGGTGCTTGGTTAAGGCTCCCATGCCCGGCCCTACTTCCAGCACTTTTTTATATTTGCCATGCAATTGCAAACTTTGTGCAATGCGATGGCATACGTCTTCATTTTTAAGAAAATGTTGTCCTAATGATTTTTTGGGTCTAACGTGCATGTGGCTTTATATAGCCCGCAAGATATAACCTTCTCTCTTGCAAAACTCAAGAGATTCTTTGAGTGCATAGAGCATATTGTGAGCAGCCTTTTGGCTATCATGAAATACTACTATGCTGCCGTTTCTAATATTCTCTATTACGTTTTTTGCACATTTTTCTTTGGTAATAGTTTGGTCAAAATCGCCACTTAACACATCCCACATTACCAATTTATACTTGCGCTTAAGCACTGAGGCCTGCGCCAATGTGATGTGCCCGTATGGCGGTCGGAAAAAATTGGATGCAACAATTTCGCTTGCCTTTAGCACATCTTTAGCATATGAGAAGGTGCACTTTTTCCACCCATCCATATGCGAGTAGCTATGATTGCCTATGGTGTGGCCTTTCTCTTTAATGCGTGCCAACATTTCAGGAGATTGTGCAGCCATATTTCCCAAACAAAAAAAGGTAGCTTTAGCCTCGTATTCCGCAAGCATTTGCAACACGTTTTCTGTAACTCCCGGTGTTGGTCCATCATCGAAGGTGAAGTACACCTCACGCTTGTCCCTCGGAAAATTCCAGAGAAAGTCCCTACCCAAGGGCTTTATGATAGACGGGGTTTTTACAAAATACATTTTTTCGTTTTCTTGTGCCAATCAAAGCAAACCAGTCATGGGGCAAAATGGTTAATCTAACTGATGAGCTAAAACGCAGGGCTTTTTGAATTTAGACACGTTGCCTTTCAAATCGAACACTTCAAAATAAACCACATAAATTCCCACTGAAGCTATTTGCCTTTCATCATTAAAACCATCCCATGAAATGCTGCCACTTGTGCCCATGAGGCCATTGCCCAGCAATCTGCGCACTTGTCTGCCTTCGCTATCATATATAGTTATGTTGCCCGTGTAGCCTGCCGCATCCAGCTTATATGAGAATGTTACCACATCTTGAAATCCGTCATTGTCTGGCGAGAAAATTTCGTTGATGACTTCAAAATTTTGTTCGGTGGAAAAATTATTGTTTGATTGAGAGTTGACATAACCCGGTGTGGCAAAACCCGCGTATTCTGAGGCACTGTGCCAATTGGTAATATCGTTGCTTGGTCTGTCAAACGCTATGCGCTCCAGCGACACTCCATCTAAACTATTGAGCAGCGGAAAGTGTGCAGCATCATTATAATAAACAACATCTGAAATGGTGAGATTAGGCATAACTAATATCACTCCGTCTTGAGCTGAAAAATCAGGCATATCAGTTACTTTAAAAATTCTTTGTACTTGCGTGCCCCAATAGAAGAACGGCAATTCTGAGCCATCTTCAGTGAGCACCAAATATTCCCCTGGATAGAGCATAAATTCTATTTCAGAGATTACTTTGGCGGGGTTGGGCGTACCGCTGGCTTCAACATCAGTTATGTACCAATTGGCTATGGAAATATTGCGCAATGAGTTGTTGTAGATTTCTATAAAATCTTTTCCACCCGTGTAAGGGTTAGATAAAATTTCATTAATAATAATGTCGCCTGCTTGCGGCACTTCAGGCAGAGCAAAGCGGTTTTGTAACAAGCCTGCATCGTTGCCCCAACAGTCAGTTATGCCCAACAAATCAAAACCGTAAATAACTCCCGCCTCCATTTCACCATAGTACAAAACCACCTGTGTTCCATCGCTATTTGCGAGCTGTGCATTCATACCAGATTGCACTTCACCATTCACTGTCCAACTGAGGCCTGCTAATGAAGCTTCATCTATAGGCTCGTCAAAAACCAAGGTCACACTTTCCTGTGGTTGGCTTAATACATATAGCAAGTGAGGCGCAACTACATCTGGCGATACATCATACACAGAGTTGACAGCACCAGGAGAACCACCCGCTACAAATAAACTTGCGTACCAGTTATCGCCATTGCTGCAGGGGTCGTTGGGGTTTATCAATTCCAAACTCCAACCGCCTTCATCCTTTGTTCCATCATGGTACCATGTAATATCATAATCTACCTCGTCTATCACATTATCGTTTGCATCTTTCAACTGCAACAACAAACCAGAATTGGTGAGCGAAGGGAAACTGCTTAGTAAAGCAAGCGCACCATCAAAATCCACAAAGGCGAAAAAGTCTGCATCATCTGCCAATACAATAAAACTATCGGGATAAAGAATGAGATGATCTTCAATCAAACCACCATTGAGCATAGTGCCTTGTAGATTTATTACATGGTCGCTTTTATTATAAAGCTCCACATATTCTGCAAATGGTACCTGGCTCAATTCATCGGGGTCAGGATAAATTTCATTAATAATTACATCGCCCATCTGAGGTGCTAATCCAAAAATAAATGAGAAAGTGCCTAAGGCTACTGCATTGCCACTGCAATCGTTCACTGCCAAATTTGAAATTTGGTATACCACTTCATAATTCAATGGCAAGTCAGAAGTGCATAGCCATGCATCATTATTTGCGCTCCACACTGTGGAACTAACGCTAATAAATGGTATCAAGCCAAAACCAGTATTTGCCCACGAACTTGTATCCATTACTTCAGAAAACTGAAGTAAAAAATGTGTTGCATCAATTGGAGTAACTGACACAATAGAAGGTGGTGTAGTATCGGGAGTTATGTTGTATACAGAGTTTTGCGCATTGGGTGTACCACCATTAGCACTCACACTTTCGGCCCAGTTAGCACTGCTATTGCCACAGGGGAACAGCGGATTTATTTGTTCTAAACTCCAGCCACCATCTGCCTTTTCCGTTGTGTTGTACCAATCTATATTGTACACCAACACATCTATAATCACATTATTATTATCTAATAATGTAAGACTATCGGTGCCATTAGTAAGTGCGCTAAACGAGGGAATACCAATGGCATTGGTAAACTCAGCAGTTGAATTGGCATCGCACAAAATGACGAAACCACCTGGCTGCAAGGCATAAGAAGTCAATGTTTTTATAGTAGTAGAATTTACAAATTGCCAACCGGCTAAGTCATACACATCATTACTAGTATTGTATATTTCTACATACTCCACTTCCGGCAAACCCACCACTGGCGTGGGGTCTGCAAGTACCTCGTTGAATACTACACTTCTGAAATAAGGTGTAGCAGGTACAAACCATAAAAAATTTGTTTGGTCATTTATAAGCACGTTGCCAGCCTCATCTTCCACATTGGTTACCTGCAATGTAAGATTTACATTTTCAGCAAAAGAGGAAGAAAAAGTAAGATGCACCAATGCAGGATTCAAATTGTCTACCACGGCAGAAGATGGACTTCCCACACCTGCTGCACTATAGTTCAACAAAGTTTGCGCTGTCGCAATATTGAGCGGTTCATTAAATAGCACATCCAACTCGGTAGCCGAAATAGCTGTAGCCGATACCAACTGAGGAGGCGCAGTGTCCACTACGATGTTGCCAAAAAATATATCATCAAAGAAAAAATTGTCGGCATTGGATGAAGTGTAGGTGCATATAAAACTAATGGCAGAAGAAGTAGCAAATTCTGTATCGTTAAAAGAAGCTTCCAGCAAATAATTAGTGCCTCCTGTGTTGTCCAATAGAACTTGCCAGTTGCCGGCAGCATCGCGCACTATTTTTATTCCTATTTGAAATGTAGATGCTATTAGAGATGTACAAGCAGCTAACTCGGTAATACTTGTTCCGTTGTCCTTGTATATACGCACCACATCGGCACTGCCGCCTTCGCCCAATTTTAAAAAATACCCATTGACACCTGCACTACCTGAGCCTGTATAGCCTGTGGCAGCTGCATCTGATGCAAAATAAATTCTGCTTTGATTGGCATCGCTACCAGCAAAAGTTTGTTTTACAAAAAAATGCCACTCTCTGTTATTTAAGGAAGAGGATGCAAAGGCAGTGCCTAAATAAGATTGTTCAGCCACCAAATCATTCAGTTGCAACTGGCCTGATGCATTTACAATAAACACCGCATCGTCACCTGCCCAGGTGGGGTTAGATGTAAAGTTGCCGTCAGAAAAATCGTCATACAAAACCTGCGCCAACACACCATTATTAAAAAGCAAACCACATGCAACAGTGCATGCCATTGCCATCCATTTTATTCTATTCATTAGGGCCACTCTATTACTATTCTATGTTGCCAAAGTAATACTTTCGCACGGTAATAATATTAGCAGTAATAAAAATAATAATTATCAATTATGAAAGTAGCTGTGGTAGGCGCTACCGGCCTTGTAGGTACTAAAATGTTGGAAGTATTGGCAGAGCGCAATTTTCCGATAACGGAGCTAATACCCGTGGCCTCAGAAAAATCGGTGGGCAAGGAAATAATATGGAAAGGCAAAGCATGGAAAGTGGTGGGCATGCAAACCGCGGTGGATATGAAACCTGCAGTGGCACTGTTTAGCGCAGGTGGCAGCACCAGCCTGGAGTGGGCACCCAAATTTGCTGAAGCCGGCACGGTGGTTATTGACAACTCATCGGCTTGGCGCATGGACCCTACTAAAAAACTGGTAGTGCCTGAGATAAATGCAGATACTATAACTGCTAATGATAAAATAATAGCCAACCCTAACTGCTCTACCATACAAATGGTGATGGTATTAAAACCACTGCACGATAAGTACAAAGTAAAGCGCGTGGTAGTAAGCACCTACCAAAGCGTAACAGGCACAGGCAAAGCGGCAGTGGACCAGCTTATGAACGAGCGCAACAACATAAGTGGCGACATGGCTTATAGGTATAAAATAGACCTTAATTTAATTCCTCAAATAGATGTTTTTTTGGAAAATGACTACACCAAAGAAGAGATGAAAATGGTGCACGAAACCAAAAAAATAATGGGCGACAACAGCATAGAAGTTTCGCCCACATGCATACGTGTGCCTGTAATGGGCGGCCACAGCGAGTCGTGCAACATAGAGTTTGAAAAAA
>JANOXJ010000286.1:0-4428 GCA_031418455.1 Flavobacteriales bacterium
GCATGGGGTGCTTACGACCAAAGCCGCATAAATATCCTGAACGATTATTACAATCACATGCAAGCTACAGAGCCGGGCTCTTACCTCATTCTAGAGCATTTGTCAGAAAATGCTGAAGAGTCATCATTGTCAGCCAGTGGCATGATGCCATGGGGAAACCTTTCAGGCAGCTACCAACAAGCCACCATGGGATACAGCACCAATGCTGACTTAAGCTGGGGTAGCTACCAACAACGCGGCTGGGCCAATGCTCACCTTGTAACCTACGGGGAAAGCCATGATGAAGAAAGGTTGATGTATAAAAATCTTGAATTTGGTAACAGCAGCGGTGGTTACAACATTGCTAATTTAAACACCGCACTAGACCGTATGGAGCTGGCACACACATTCCTAATTCCAATTCCTGGTCCTAAAATGATTTGGCAATTTGGCGAGTTAGGCTACGACTATAGCATAAACTACTGTATGAGTGATGGCACTATAAATGCAGATTGCAGAACGTATGCTAAGCCTGTGCGATGGGACTACCGCGATGTAGCTGAGCGCTATAAAGTGTACAAAGTAGTAGGAGCACTGAATCATTTGAAAAAAACAGAAGCCCTCTTTTCTACTTCCGATTTTGATATAGACTTAGGCGGACTGGGCAAGCGCATACACCTAAACAGTGGTAGTTTAAACGCATGCATAGTGGGCAACTTTAATGTTACCAGCATAAATATGGTACCCGGTTTTCAGCACACAGGCACTTGGTACGATTACTTTACAGGCAATCCTGTAAGCGTTAATGACCAAGCATCATCATTTAGTTTTCAGCCGGGCGAATATCATATCTACTTCGACCAATTAATAGAAACACCTGATACTACTGTGAATGTGTTGGAAGTAATGGATTTGTATCACTTACAATTTATGGTTTATCCTAACCCTGCCAACAACCAAATTACCATTGGTTTTGAAAACGAACAGCCAGGCAAAGTGACCATAGAACTGCTAGACCTTTCTGGCAAATTAGTAGCTACATTGGAACAAGCGCAAATGGCACAAGGCAAACAGCAAGTAGTGACCGCACTGAGCAATTTTGAATCGGGTGCATACTTAATAAAGATAAACACACTCGCAGGAGTGCTTAGTCATCCGCTTATTATTTCAGAATAAAAAAAAACTGAAAGCACAAAGTGTATTGAGAACACTTTGTGCTTTTTTTTTCGCTAAGTTCGCATCGCCATAATCAAACAATTCTTAATTTGACCAATTAACCTTTTTTTTTCTACTATGAAAAAATTCTACACCCTTGCCATTGTCGCATTGCTGGGTATGATGACCACTACTGCCGCAGCTCAAACTGTAAAAGGCAAAGTAACCGATGCCGAAAACCAAGGCATAATAGGTGCCGTGGTAAAAGACCAAACCTCAGGAGCGGGAGCTGCTACAGATTTAGATGGCAACTACTCGCTGCCCCTTGCAGCTGGTGCGCACAAAATTGAATTCAGCTACATTGGTTATTCAACTATAGTAAAAGACATTACGCTTACTGCCGGCCAGGTGCTTGACTTAAATGTGAAGATGGAAGAAGACGCAGGCATAACCGATGAGGTAGTAGTAGTGGGTTATGGTGTGCAACGCAAGCGCGACATTACAGGAGCCATTTCTAAAATAGATGGCAAAGAAATTAATCGTTTTCCGGCACCAAGTTTTGAAGCTGCTTTGCAAGGGCAAGCTGCCGGTGTGCAAGTATCGCAAGGCTCGGGCCTTGCAGGTTCAGGCTCGTTGGTGCGTATACGGGGCATAGCCTCCGTGTCGGCAGGTGGCGACCCATTGTATGTGGTAGATGGTATACCTATTACACAAGATCAGTTTTTGGGCGGCAACAATGGTGCTATGAATACCAATCCGCTTGCCACTATAAATCCTAATGACATAGCATCTATAGAAATATTGAAAGATGCCTCGGCTACTGGTATATATGGGTCAAGAGGTGCTAATGGTGTAGTGCTTATAACTACCAAGCGCGGCAACAAACCTGGCTTTGAAGTAACCTACTCAGGTCGCTTAGGTGTGGGCATGGCTGCTACCTTGCCCAATATGCTAAACACTAACGAATATCTTGCTATAAGACAAGAAGCATGGGAAAATGATGGTGGCACCGGTTATGTATGGTTGCCTAACCTTAGCTCTTCTAACGATGACGCAGCCACGCGCGAAGCTGCTTATTTGGAAGCACAAAAGACCAATACAGATTGGGTAAAAGAAACTACAGGCATTGGTTTTAAACAAAGCCATAACATAGGCATAAGTGCTAAAAATAAAAAGAATGCCCTCTATGCAGGTCTCACTTACGATTATAATGGCTCTTATCTCATAGGCAACTCATACCAAAAAATGAGTGCACGTGTCAATTGGGATCACACATTCTCTGACAAGTTTAGAATAATGGTTGGCACTAGCTATACCCAAGGTATAAACCAACGCATAAATGCTGCATGGAGCGGTGGACTTGGCGAGGCCATGAGCACCGCCCTTCCCTACTACAAAGTGCGCAATGAAGATGGTACCTATTACACTTGGAATAATGGATACAGCAACCCTGTAATGTACCGCGAGTTGAGACCATGGAAATATTATGAAAACCGCATGCTATTAAACCTTAGCATGATATACACCCCAGTAAAAGATTTGAATTTTAAACTTACTGCTAATGGCGATGGCCTAGTGGGTACCGATTACCAATACAACTCTGTAGGTCTTAATCCATCTTTCCCCACCACTCCTGAAGCCACATATAGTGGTTATATAGTGCCAAACGTAAATGCAAACTTTACTGTGGACTATACTAAGACATTAAAAGAAAATCACAATCTTACAGTACTTGCTGGTACAGAATATCAGGAGTCGGCTACGTTTAATTATTATGGTAAATACTTAAATGCAAAAGGACTCTGGAGCAGCAAAACAGGACAAAATAGTTTTGATGACAGCACTGCGGTTGTGCAGGCACCCGGCTATTTAGATCCAACAGAAGTAAGCAGGTACAAATTTACTAGCGTATTTGCTAGAGCTAACTATAACTACAAGCGCAAGTATTTTTTACAAGCTGTGGCCCGTGCCGATGGTAGTTCCAAATTTGGTGCAAACAAAAAAATTGGTTTCTTCCCTACTATTTCTGGTGGTTGGATTCTTTCTGAAGAGAAGTTTTTGAAAGACAACAAAACCATAAACTTTATGAAACTGCGTGCAGGTTGGGGTGTGGTAGGCAACTCTAACGTGTCGCAAAATGCACAGTACGCTGACCGCACTCAAAGTGGATCTTATAACAATCAACCTATTTTGTACACTACCAAATTACCTAATCCTAACTTAAGCTGGGAAAAATCTACCACGCTAGACCTTGGCCTGGAAGTGGGCTTGTGGAAAGACAGAGTAACTGCATCGCTAGAGTTCTACAGAAAACAATCTTCCGATGTTATATTGGATGTGTCGTTGCCACAAAGCACAGGCTTCCCAAACTTTGCTGACAACGTAGCAAAAATTCTCAATCAGGGAATTGAGTTAAGTGTAACTGCATATGCAGTAACTACCGAAGAGTTTGAATGGAAAACTACACTTAACGTAGCGCGCAACTACAACGAGCTGCAAGACATAGGCAAGTACACACCTGATGCTGTAAGCGGTGGTACTAACGACTCTCGTGTTATAGTAGGCAAGCCGGTAGGCTCGTTCTACTTAATGGCTTTTGACCATGTAGACCCAACCACAGGGCGCCCTGTATACCTGGACAAAAACGGAAACGAAACGTATGACTATACCAACTTTGAGCGTCAGTTTGTAGGAACAGGATTGCCTAAAGTATCAGGTGGTTTCAACAACTCTTTCAAATACAAAAACTGGACGCTAAATGTATTTGCAACGTTTAGCCTTGGAGCTAAAATATTTGACTCATCGGGCAAGCGCCAAATGGGTGTGGTAACAGACTGGAACATGCGCACCGAAGTGCTTGACCGCTGGAGACAGCCGGGCGATGAGGCCTCGCACCCGGTGCTTACAATGGACCCAACTACTTACCAAATGGACGCCAACTGGTACTGGTGGAATACGGACTTGTTTGTTTACAAGGCAGACTACTGCCGTATTAAAAACATAGAACTTGGATACACCTTTGACCTAAAAGGAGAAAGCAAAATAAGAGCTATGCGTGTTGCTGTTAATGCTACCAACTTGTTTACCCTTACAAACTTCCCAGGTTTGGATCCGGAAATAGTGCGCGATTTTGAAAATGCCCAAGACCGCAATCTTAGCCCTAACATTACTTACTTGACACCTCCGCAAGAAAAGAGTTTTAATCTTTCTTTTTCAGCCACATTCTAACCCAATACACTACGCAAAATGAAAATAAGAAACATAAAATTCGTAGCGCTTATACTTTGCTTAATG
>JANOXJ010000287.1:0-45893 GCA_031418455.1 Flavobacteriales bacterium
CGTTGGTTAATAATAATTTTATTGCTTGCTACCGTTATAGATAGTGCCGTGCGCATGTACCGCCCATTTAAAGAAAACGAAAAAAAACTTGCCTTGTTTGCTCTTATTACAATGCATACACAATTGCTTATTGGGCTTGTGCTTTATTTCATAAGTCCAAACATGCAAGGCTTTTTTGCCAAAGGTGGAATTATGAAAGATTCTGTAGCGCGCTTTTTTGTGGTAGAACACTTATTGGGAATGGTGCTTGCCGCAGTCATAATTACGGTGGGTTATTCCAAAGCTAAAAAACAAGCAGAGTCGTGGGCTAAGCATAAATTTCTGTTTTACCACTACCTTTTCGCATTGCTCATCATATTATTTAGCATTCCATGGCCATTCAGACAAGCAGGTGCAAACCTAGGTTGGTTCTAATAACATTTACTTTCATCTTACTTGCTGCGCTTCAGCAAAGTTGTGCAGAGCCGGCAGCAGACCATAAGACTGATGCGAATGCTCAGTTAGATGCGGCTGCGGTGCAGAAATTGTACACTGCCAAATGCGGGCTATGCCATGGCAGTGATGGAAAATTAAACTATGCAGGTGCCAAAGACTTGTCCTTATCTACCCTCGCAAAAGATGCCATAGTGCAACAAATTAAATATGGCAAAGGCACAATGCCACCTCAAAAAGACCTGCTTTCAGACAATGAAATAGAACTTTTGGCCGATTACACTTTAGCACTTAGGTCGCAGAAATAATTACCGCAATTTTCAAATTCTCTTTTTTGTAAACAAAAAGAACCAGGCCACTTTAAAGTTACCTTTTTTATATAGCATTTACCTTGATAGAAAAAAAAACATACAGCACTTCCAAAGAGCCTGAAACCTGCATACTGGTGGGCATAATAACCCAAAAGCAAAACCGCGAACAACTGGAAGAGTATTTGAATGAACTAGCTTTTTTGGCCGAAACAGCCAATGCCAAATGCCTAAAGCGATTTACCCAGTCTATGGACAAGCCAGATACGCGCACATTTGTGGGCAGTGGTAAACTACAGGAAATAAAAGAATATGTAATTCAACACAAGCCCCACCTCATCATATTTGACGATGAGTTAGCTCCATCGCAACTAAGAAATTTAGAGCGAGAGTTTACCGATTTGGAAGTAAAAGTGCTTGATAGAAATAATTTGATACTGGACATATTTGCTAATAGAGCGCGCACCGCACACTCTAAAAAACAAGTAGAGCTGGCACAATATGAATACATGCTGCCGCGTCTTTCGCGCATGTGGACACACTTGGAAAAACAGCGTGGCGGAATAGGTATGCGCGGCCCTGGTGAGCAGGAAATAGAAACCGACCGAAGAATAGTGCGCGATAGAATAGCCCTTTTAAAAGACCAGCTAAAAGATATAGACAAACAAATGGCCACCCAACGCGGCAACCGCGGAGCGTTGGTAAGAGCTGCTTTAGTTGGCTATACTAACGTGGGCAAAAGCACCATTATGAATTTGCTAAGCAAAAGTGATGTTTTTGCAGAAAATAAACTCTTTGCAACACTTGACACTACGGTGCGTAAAGTGGTTATACAAAACTTACCTTTTTTGCTAACCGATACTGTAGGGTTTATTAGAAAACTACCACACCAACTTATAGAGTCTTTTAAAAGCACGCTGGACGAAACCCGCGAGGCAGATTTACTGGTGCATGTAGTAGACATTTCGCACTCGCAGTTTGAAGAGCAAATACGTGTAGTGAACGAAACCCTGCGCGACATAGGTGTGGCTGACAAACCCACCATACTTGTATTTAATAAGATAGACGCTTACAAACACATACCAAAAGACGAGGACGACCTTACACCTGCAACCAAAGAAAACACCACATTGGAAGAGCTGAAACATAGCTGGATGGCTAAAATGAATAATACAGATGTTATATTCATATCCGCTCAGGAAAAAGAAAACATAACCGAATTGCGCGACCTCATGTATGAGCATTTAAGACAAATACACGTAGTACGATATCCGCACAACGACTTTTTGTTTTAGCCCACATTATGCTGTAGAAAGCTCGGAACGAGCTGCACTATACGCATTAGGTGGGATAATCCCGATTTAGAAAATCATCATTTTGGTGCAATGAAATGAAGCCAAAATGGTTGATTTTGTTAATCGATTATGCAACCTGAAAATTTCAATTGCATAATTTGGGTTTAGCCATTTCTTTTTCTCAAAAAAATCATTTTTATTGTAGCACCTAAAGCTACTTTTGACAGAACAAAATAGCATTTATTCCGCCCCCTTTTTAGAAACTCAATAAAACCTACTCCAAAAAAAATCACTCAACCTGTATGAGCAATAACACAGCTGCCATTGCACAAGATTTCAAAGTTTCGTTGATGGCTGAAAACCTAATAGGTTCTGAAATAATAAAACTGGCGGGCGAGGTGCGTGCGCTTATGGCCCAGGGGCAGCATATTTACAATTTCACCATTGGCGATTTCGACCCTAAGATATTTTCTATTCCTGCAGAACTAAAAGAAGAAATAATAAAAGCCTACAACGAAAATGAAACCAACTACCCTGCTGCGGACGGCATACTAGAGCTGCGCAAATCAGTGGCGGTGCTTATTGAAAAATGGCAAGGGCTGCATTACGCTGAAAATGAAATACTCATTGCAGGAGGTGCACGTCCTATTATTTATGCCATATTTCAGGCACTGGTAGACCCTGGCGACACCGTGGTATTTCCGGTACCCAGCTGGAACAACAACCACTACACACATTTGTCGCATGCCAAACAACTGTTCGTAGAAACCACACCGGAAAACAACTTTATGCCCACAGTGGCAGAGTTAAAAGACAAAATAAAAGGTGCTTCATTACTTGCACTCTGCTCACCGCTTAACCCAACAGGCACTGTGTTTTCGAAAGAACAATTAGAAACCATTTGCGAATTAGTATTAGAAGAAAATGCATCGCGCGGAGCTAATGAAAAGCCCTTGTATGTGATGTATGACCAAATTTATGCAGCACTTACTTATGGCGAAACCAAGCATTATGACCCCGTAAGTTTACGTCCGGAGTTGCGCCCTTATACCATATTTGTAGATGGCATATCCAAATCTTTGGCAGCCACCGGAGTGCGGGTAGGATGGGCCTTTGGGCCTAAAAAAGTGATAGACAAAATGAAGAGCATACTTGGCCACGTGGGCGCATGGGCACCCAAAGCTGAGCAGGTAGCCACCGCGCGCTATTTGGCTAATCACAAGGCATTGGAAGCGTATTTGGAGAATTTCAAAATAGAGATTGAAAAGCGATTGGAAGGTTTCTATCAAGGCATACAACAATTAAAATCTGAAGGTTTTAAGGTAGATGCCATAGCCCCAATGGCAGCTATATACCTCACCGTGCAGTTTGACTTAAAAGGACTTAAAAAAGAAAATGGTGACATTATAGAAACTACCGAGCAAACCACAAGCTATTTGCTCAACGAAGCCAAGTTGGCATTAGTGCCCTTTAGCGCATTTGGTGCATCTAAAAATAGCGTTTGGTATCGCCTTTCAGTAGGCACAGCCACCATGGCCGATGTGCAAGGCTCTATTGAAAGCATTAGAAATGCGCTAAAAAAATTAAGTGCTTAATTCTATACTATAGATTTTTTAAAGGGCGTCCTATAGGAAATAACGTTCACATTTTATCAAATTTTCAGATGAATGGACCTAAGTAAAATGGCTATAAAAATTCCATTTAGTTGGGTACCTTCGCAGCCCGTTCAATACAACAGGAAATAAAAAATTATGTCTGCATCTAAGAAGAACTACTGTGTCATTATGGCTGGTGGCATTGGCTCACGATTTTGGCCTATGAGCCGCACAGCTTTCCCTAAGCAATTTCACGATATCCTTGGCGTAGGTCGTACACTTATACAAATGACTTACGACAGATTTTTGCCCATATGCCCTAAAGAAAACATACTTGTAGTAACCAACGAGCGGTATAAAGACCTGGTGTTGGAACAACTACCCGATTTAAAACCGGAACAGGTATTGTGCGAGCCATTTATGCGCAACACTGCACCCTGTGTGGCCTATGCCTCGTTCTGGATTGCTGAGCGCGAACCTGATGCCAACATAATTGTGGCACCTAGCGACCATCTTATTCTGAAAGAAAAAGAATTTGAACGCATAATAAATATTAGCATAAAACAAGCACAAGAAAGTGGCAACCTGGTAACACTGGGCATAAAACCCACACGGCCCGACACTGGCTATGGCTATATACAATGGGCTGATGAGAAAGGGGCTAAAGATGAAAATGTAAAACGTGTAAAAACTTTTACCGAAAAACCTGATTTGGAACTGGCCAAAGACTTTATAGAAAGTGGCGATTTTTATTGGAACAGCGGCATATTCATTTGGTCGCTGCATGCCATTTTAAATGCTTTTGAAACGCACCTGCCGGAAATGTATAAATCATTTGCAGATGGCCAGGGCATATATGGCACCGATGCAGAATTTGCATTTATAGAAAAAATATATCCTGCCTGCGACAATATTTCCATTGACTATGGCATTATGGAAAAAGCAAAAAGTGTAAATGTTGTACTTAGCGATTTTGGTTGGAGCGATTTGGGCACATGGGGTTCTTTGCATACACACCTTGCGCACGACTCGCACAAAAATGGTGTGGTTGGTAAAAATGTGCTCTTGTATAACTGTGCCGACAATGTGGTAAATGTGCCTAAAGACAAGCTTGCTGTATTGCACGGTCTTAATGGATACATAGTAGTAGATTCAGGCAACGTGCTGCTCATATGCCGCAAGGAAGAAGAACAAAAAATAAAGAATTTTGTGAATGATATAAAACACAAAATAGGCGAAGAGTGGATATAAATTGACTTATAACACAATGTCTGAAACACTGGTAATACCTACTAATACAAGCCGCAAGGAAATTTATGCAGCACTGCTACCGCAACTAAATGCCCTGGTAGCAGGCGAGCCAAACTTGGTAGCCAATACTGCCAACGTTGTGGCGGCACTTAAAGAAGCACTGGGTTTCTTTTGGATAGGATGTTACTTTGTAGACAATGCCAACGAGCTGGTGTTAGGCCCATTCCAGGGGCCCATAGCATGCACACGCATAGCCAAGGGAAAAGGCGTTTGCGGCACTGCATGGCTCAAAAATGAAACACAACTAGTGCCCGATGTAGATAAATTTCCTGGTCATATAGCATGCAGCTCACTTTCTAAAAGCGAGGTAGTAGTGCCACTACGCAAAAAGGATGGAAGCGTATTTGGAGTATTGGATATAGACAGCGCCTTGCTCAATGATTTTGATAATATTGACGTAGAATATTTGGAACAGGTAGGCATCATTATTAGCAAATGTTTTGGTGAATAATTACCTATACAAATACATTTATTTCATTGCCATAGTTATAGCAACATCTTGCGCGCAAGTGCGCGGTCTGTCGGGCGGTGACAAAGATGCTAAACCACCTGTGGTACTTACTTATTCACCTGCCAATATGAGCACCAACTTTGCAGGAAATAAGGTAGAAATAGAGTTTGACGAATACGTAAATCTGAACAACATACAGCAAGAGCTGGTGGTATCGCCACCGTTGCAAACCGCACCAAAAGTGGTTGTAAAACACAAAAGCGTAATAGTTAGTTGGAAAGAAGAATTGATGCCAAATACTACCTACACTTTCAACTTTGGCGATGGTGTGGCAGATGTAAATGAAAACAACAAAGCACAGGATTTAAAATTCATTTTTAGCACTGGCTCTATAATTGACTCTCTCAAAATACAAGGGCAGGTAACAGATGTTTTGCTGGACGCGCCAGCTGCCGATTACAAAATTCTTCTTTTTGAAAATGATACCGCTATACTTTCAAAAAAACCGAGGCCAGTTTATTTCACTCGTACAAAAAAAGATGGCAGTTTCAAAATTGAAAATATGCGCGCGGGTGCCTTTTATGTTTATGCACTAAACGACCTCAATAGCAATTACAGATGGGATACTTCTGAAGGAGTAGCCTTTTTAAACAGCCCACTAAATTTAGTCAGTACAGATAGTTCACTCATACTCCTGCAGGCCAGCATACCCAGATTAGATAAGCCAATAGTGAATGACTATACAACTGATTCTATAGGTACTATTCAATTTGCGTGGGACCCATTTTATACTCCCTGTTCTATTTATTCTTTACAATCCATTCCTGTAAAAACAAAAGCTAACGCCACTTACGATACGCTAACGGCAATGCTGCAAGGCCCTGCCACCAATAGATTTGAAACAGTAGTGGTAAGTTGGAACAACACAATGTTTGACACGCTTGATGTGCCATTTTTTAGTAAAGCTCAAATGCAGCCTTTTGCACTTCAGCACAATGTAGAAAATAAAATAGCCACACTTGACAGCATCATTCTATCGGCAAACAACTCATTTAGATTAGCCAATGCCGCTGCAATTATTCTCTTAGAAGATTCAGTGCCAATAAATTCTGCAATAGCAGAAATCTCCGCAGGTTACCATATAAAAGCCTCACTAAAGGAAGGCAAAAAGTATGAGCTTAAAATTTTATCCGGTGCATTTACCAATCAGTCCGGTGCCAATAATCAATCGGTCGTTATTTCATTTAGCACTTACAAAAAAGAAGAATTAGGCGAAATAAAATTGAACATTAAACTGCCTATAAACGGAACAAAAAATGTATTGGCAGTGACCAACAAAGAGGGTAAAAAAATAATAGAAAGCAAAAACATAACATCCGGTGAAATCTTGTTGGGCCAGCTGCCACCGGGTGAATATGAAGCCGCTCTACTCATAGACAGCAACGGAAACGGACTGTATGACCCTGCTAATATGCTAAGCAAAACCGAACCTGAAAAAGTTTATCGCAACAAAACCAAAATGGTAGTGCGAGCAAATTGGGAAGTAAAAGTGGATTGGGACCTAAGCAAAAACTAAGTCATGTTTTTGCCACTTACCTTGTGCCAGATAAATCGCAACAGAATACGCAGGTGATTTACAACAGTGGTAAACAAGCCGTAGTGCGCCACCATTATTTGCCAACGTTCTTTTAAGCCTTGTCTTCTTCGCACGGCAGAGGCACCTCCCTCCAAAAACTTAGAAACGTAGTTTTGCGTGTTTACAACCACTTGGCTTTGCTTTAGCACACGAATAGTCCAATCTATATCGCCACTTATTTTATAATTCAAATTATACTCAGGGCATATACTGCGCTTTGCAATGAACGACTGGTGCGATACACACATGCCCATTTGCAGACTTCGCCAGTTTAATTCCATTGGGGGTGACAGTCTGCGGTCAGCAAGAATTTGTCCTTGTTCATTTACCACAGCCGTATTGCCATAGTAGACATCTGCCTTAGATCCAGTATTTAAAATATTCTCTAAAGTATTTGGAGCAAACAATTCGTCACCGGCATTCAGGAAAAGAACATAATCGCCTGTGGCCGCAAGCAAACCCTTGTTCATAGCATCATATATGCCTGTGTCCTTTTCCACAATAAGCCTGCTAACGCGTGTGCCATGTTCGCGCACCAATTCTACGGTTTTGTCTTTAGACATGCCGTCTACTACTATATATTCTATATGCTTGTATGTTTGCTCAAACACACTTCGCATGGTGCGCTCTATAAGCAATTCAGCATTGTAAGTAACTGTAATGATGGATATGTGCGGCAAACTGTTCAATTAAAATATGGATATGCGCAATGGTTTGTTGAGTATGCATTGGCGGGGCTAAAATATTGGTAACTGCCTACCAATACATTTGCAAATAATGGTAAGTGAAAATACTTATAAAAAAACGAGCTCTGGAATAATGCAGCTAATAAATACTTGCGCATCGTTGCTCAAAGTATTGGTGCGCTCCAAAGCTGCCCCAAACTTGCCAGCACCCAATGGCGAAAAAATATTGGTGCTTGGCACAGGGCCATCGTTAAAAGAGTCGCTAAAAAAAAACCAGAACTATTTTCTTTCGCATCCTCTTATGGCCGTCAATACTTTTTCGCTTAGCGAAGAGTATGTGCTATTAAAGCCAACTTACTACGTAATGGTAGACCCAGGGCTGTGGCATGGCGACAACCATTTGGTAAAAAGCACTATGGAAAGCATAGCGGCACAAACCTCATGGACCATGTATCTGTTGCTGCCCTATGATGCCAAGGGAACACCACACATAGCCAAGCTAACAGCGGCTAATAGCAACATACGCATTTGCTATATCAATTATGTAGTTTTTAAAGGTTTCGATTCAGTGGCTTATTGGTTTTTTAAAAAGAACAAAGCCATGCCCCAGAGTCAAAATGTGCTGGTGGCATCGCTGTTTTTGGCAATAAATCTTGGGTACAAAAAAATAGATTTGTTTGGAGCCGATCACAATTGGCACGAACAGCTGGTGGTAGATGAAAACAACGTGGTATGCTTAAAACACATTCATTTTTATGAGAATGAACAACGCCTGAAAGTGGTGCCACTTTTTAAACTCATTCACAGTAAGGAAACATTTAGAATGGATGAAATTTACCATGCCTGGGCCAAAGTGTTTGCAGGCCATCAATTATTAAAAAGATACTCTAAGCATTGCGGCAGCAGCATTCTCAACAAGAGCGAAATATCCTTTATTGATGCCTTTAAACGAGAAAAATTCGAATGATAGAATTTCTATTTAAAAATCCACTCACACTATGGCTTCGCTGGCTTTGGCAATGGTGCAAGTACACTGCTCGCCACATAGGCAAGCACCTAACTTTGGAGTACATGTGCGAGATTTCTGCCACCACATTTGGCCAATACAACACTGTGCGCAAATTTGCCCGACTTAGAGATGTAACCATGGGCGACTATAGTTATGTAAGCCGCGACACACAAGTATACCATGCCCGCATAGGCAAGTTTTGCAGCATAGGTCCGCAAGTTATAATTGGTCCTGGCGAGCATCCTACCCATTATGTATCTACCCACCCTATGTTTTACAGCACCATGGCCCAAAGCAATCCGGTGATAGTAGAGCAAAACATATTTGAAGAATTTCCTATAACCCACATAGGCCATGATGTGTGGATAGGTGCAAAAGCCATATTAAAAACAGGAATTACAGTAGGCAACGGAGCCATAATAGCTGCCGGTGCAGTAGTAGCGGCCGATGTAGCACCCTACAGCATTGTAGGTGGTGTGCCTGCCAAACACATTCGCTACCGATTTGAACCTGATGAAATAGCAAAGCTGCAAGGCATGAATTGGTGGGACAAAGACCTCACATGGTTAAAAGCCAACAAACACAATTTCACTGACATAAAGCAGTTATTGAACAAGCCCTCTTAACAGGTTGTTTCCATTTAAGTTAGGCCCCCTCTTTGCCAATGATATTTACAGCATTTGGTGGTCATTTTTTTTATAACAGTTTAGTTACTGCGCCATATACCCGCTTACTTTGCGTGCATTGTATTTTTACCATGCATTTTTTTAAAAATAGAACTCCCATTTTTTTTTCATAATTTGAATAATGAATAACGAAAGTTTAGATAAATACAAAACAAGTGCAGAAGCCAGAGCCAAGCATGTGCCCAAAGCATCGCCTATGATGTTGTGGTTGCCGCTCATTATTTTTGGTACATTGGTAGTAGGTATATGGATAGGAAGCGCCTTTGGCGACAAAAACTTTATGCATATAAAACCAGCTACTGACGACAATGCGAATAAGCTAGTAAGCCTTATAGACTTTATAGAAGACAACTATGTGGATAGCGTAAACAAAGGCAAACTAATAGATGGCGCCATACAAAGTGTATTACAAAATCTTGACCCACACAGCTACTACCTCACTGCCGAAATAAGACAGCAAGAGGAAGAAAAAATGAACGGCAAATTTGAAGGAGTGGGCATAGAATTTTTAATACTCCGCGACACGCTAATGGTGGTAAAAACCATTAAAGATGGTCCAAGCGCCAAGGCAGGCTTGCAAAGTGGCGATAGAATAGTGCAAGTAGATGGAGTAGAAGTTTCCGGCAAGGACATGAATAGCGACAAGGCACAAAAGCTATTAAAAGGCACTCGCGGAAGCGAAGTAAAAGTGACTGTAAAAAGACTAGGTGCACCGGAGTTGCTAACCTTTGATATAGAACGCGGCAGCATACCAATAGAAAGCGTTTCGGCTTCTTTTATGATGGAGGATAGCATAGGCTATGTAAAAATTGAACGCTTTGCAGCCACCACCTATCAGGAATTCATGCAAGCCGTGGAGCCACTTAAAGAAAAAGGTGCAACTAAACTTATAATGGACCTGCGCGGCAATGGTGGCGGACTTATGGACCAAGCTGTGCAAATGGTGGAAGAGTTTCTTACACCCGGCAAAATGATAGTGTATACTGAAGGAATACACACTGGAAAAAACAGTTTGCTCAGTGAGAAAAAAGGCAAGTTTAGGGACATGGAAGTAATAGTGATGATAGACCAAAACAGCGCAAGTGCCAGCGAAATAATGGCCGGAGCGCTGCAAGACTGGGACAAGAGTGTAACTGTTGGTAGGCGCTCATTTGGAAAAGGACTGGTGCAACACGAAATGGAAATGGCAGATAAAAGTGCGCTAAGGTTAACAGTGGCTCGCTACTATACACCCACCGGCCGCTGCATTCAAAAGCCCTATGGCGACAGCGTGGACTATACCGATGATTTCAATAAGCGCTACCTGCGAGGCGAACTTACTGAAGTAGATAGCACACACTTTCCTGACTCGCTTCGCTATAAAACTCCTAGAGGTCGCACTGTGTATGGCGGAGGAGGCATTATGCCAGATGTATTTGTGGGTTTAGACAGCATTTACTTTAGCGGTCTTCTGGGCGAAATTGCCTATAGCGGTGTCATTCGCGATTATTGTTTTAACTACCTGGATGCCCATAGAACAGACATGTTGAAGTATAAAACAGCTGATGATTTTATAGCCAGTTTCACTGTAAGCGAAGGCATGCTTAATGACCTGATTACTGTAGCTGAAAAAGCAAAAGTGAAGGTAAATAGAGCTGTAGTTAAAAAAATAGCACCACAGCTAAAAACCCGCATTAAAGCTCAGCTAGCGCGCAACCTATATGACGACACTGCTATGCAGCGCGTGCTTTTGCAAACCGACCAGGACTTTAAAAAGGCCATGCAGGTAGCATTGAAATACAAGGAATACGCCATCGTGCTTCCTGAAGCTAAGAAAGAATAAATCGGCAATTAAATTTTTCGATAAAACAGCTCTACAAAAAGCTCTGCCTGCCTTATAAACCTAACGTAATTTCGTGCAGGCATGAAATTAGTAAGGCATAAAAAAACAACCAAACGCAATAGCATAATGAGCACCCATAGTGCTCTGCTGCACACAAGAACTTAGCAATAAGAAAGCATTGCCCAACACCTCTAAAATATCTAATAGCGACCCATCGGAGCAAGCGCCTGACAAAGCACTAGCGCAGCCACTTGCACGTGCGCCACGCCAAACACTTTGCAAAGACGAACGCCTTTCGCGCAAAAAATTAATAGAACAACTGCATGAAAAAGGCGTGAGCATTAAAACTCCGGCCATTATACTTATATACAATTTTTGCGAGCTGCCCACCCACTTTCCGGCACAGGTAATGGTAACGGTGAGCAAGCGAAATTTTAAACGAGCACATGATCGTAATAGAGTAAAACGCTTGCTGCGCGAGGCTTATAGAAAGCAAAAACATATTGTTTATACTTCATTGAAAGAGCGGGAAAAGCAGGCATCACTGCTCTTTATTTTCACAGGCCGAACATTGCCCAATGCACAATATGCACATGGTAAAATATCTGAGCTATTAAAACGTTTTGTACAAGAAAGTTTGACAACTAAAAATCCGTCATAGAAAAAAATTCTACCATTAAGACACTGTCTTCATCCATATAAAAATGAAAAAAATAGTACTTATCTCCTTTCTGGCATTTTCACTTATATCTGCTACCGTAGTGGTAACAGAAGATTATTTTGAAATAAGCAAAAACATGGAAATCTACACCTCGGTGTACAAAGAACTAAGCACGTTTTATGTAGACGATACACAACCAGGTGCGCTAATGAAAACAGGGATAGATGCCATGCTAAAATCATTGGACCCCTACACTGTTTATTACCCTGAAAGCAAAATAGAAGATGCCATGTTTATGCAAACAGGACAATACGGTGGCATAGGTGCACAAGTAAACACTATTGATGGTAAAATAACCGTGACAGAACCCTTTCAGGGCTATGCAGCCGCCAAAGCGGGGCTTATGGCAGGCGATGTAATAATAAAAGTGGATAATAAAATAGTAGAAGGCAAAAACCATGAAGAAATAGGCGACCTGCTAACAGGCAATCCTGGTAGTAAAGTGGAACTAACTGTGCAGCGCAAGGGACAGCCTGAACCAAAGGTGATAGCCATTACGCGCGAGGAAATAAAAATTCCCGATGTGCCCTTCTTTACACTACTGGAAGATAACAAAACTGGATATATAAAACTTAACGGCTTTACTCAAACTGCAAGTACCGAAGTGCGCAGCGCCTTTCAGGATTTGAAAAAACAAAACATGAGCAGATTGGTACTTGACTTGCGCGGCAATGGTGGTGGACTGCTTAGAGAGGCTATAAACATTGTCAACTTTTTTGTACCAAAGGGCACTGAAATAGTGCGCACTAAAGGCAAAATAGATGAATGGAATAAAACTTACACGGCACTTAACGAGCCATTGGATGTAAATATTCCGCTAGTAGTGCTGGTAGATGGCATGTCGGCAAGTGCCTCTGAAATAGTGAGCGGCAGCCTGCAAGACCTGGACCGTGCAGTGGTGCTTGGCGAAGAAAGTTATGGCAAAGGACTAGTGCAACAAACCAAAGATTTGGTGTACAACAGCAAAATGAAACTTACTGTAGCCAAGTATTACACACCAAGTGGCAGATGTATACAACGTCTGGACTATTCGCACCGCGAAAATGCCACAGGCAATGTAAATGCAGTGGCCGACTCTCTCATAAAACCATTTAAAACACGCGCAGGACGCACCGTATACGATGGCCGGGGCATAGCACCCGATGTGGAAGTAAAAGCCGAAGAAGCATCGCACATACTTGTGGGATTGGCAGAAAATTGGGTGGCTTTTAATTGGGTTACAGATTACAGACAATCGCATGCTAGTATAGACTCGGCTGATGTATTTGCACTCACCGATGCTGACTACGCCAACTTTGCAAACTTTGCAAAAAATCAAAAATTTGAATACGAAACAGATACAGAAAAACTGTATGCTCAACTTAAAAAAGTAGCTAAAGAAGAAAAATACTATACTGGCGCAGAAACAGAATTTGACAAGTTGTACAGCCGCATAGCCCCACAGAAAGAAACCGATTTACAAAAATTTAAACCACAGATAAAAGAGTATTTGGAAAACGAAATAGTATCGCGCTATTATTTCCAAAACGGAAGAGCAAAAAATGCTTTGCCCAAAGACCCATGCATAAAAAAGGCAGAAGAAGTGCTGAATACCAACTATGCTGCACTCTTGCAAGGTCCTAAAAAATAATAAGGTTGTGTGCGCGTGTGCTTCTAAAAAAAACTAAACCACTCGCTTGAAAACACCAACAATAATTTCTGACTTCATGGCCCTATGACATTACGCGAAGGTTGGAATATTTTTCTTGCATATGCGCAGTTAATGGGCATGGCTATAACCATAGTAGCCTTGCCATTGAGCAATGTACTTATGTCCATAGGCACCATTTGGATTTTGTCTGCCTGCCTTCTTCAAATAATAACCGATGTATGGAACAAACAAAGCATACAACCGCGGCTTAAGAGATTTATTGAAAATAAAAGTGGCTTACTTATATCATCCATTTTCTTAATGGCCTTGCTAGGCCTTGCGTGGTCACAAGACCTCAAGCATGGCCTTTGGGACGTAAGAATGAAACTGCCCATGTTGGTGTTACCATTTGCCATATTGGCATCGCAACCATTAACACCGCGTGCTTTGCGCATACTAAAAGGGATATTCCTACTCAGTCTGTCGTTTGCAGTTATTTGGTGCTTACTCATTTATTGGCGTATAAACCCTAAGGAATGGCGCGATGTGCGCGAAATTTCGGTATTCATTTCTAACATACGATTTAGCATATTACTGGTCATAGGTATTGTTATAGCCTTTCACGACAGTTGGAACCAAGGCACGATTGGTAAAATTTTCGCATTCATCATTGCCCTATTCTTTGGCTATTTTCTATACATATTACAAAGTATTACAGGCTTCGCCATGCTTGGAGCTGTTATTCTGTTGCGATTAATTTCATTGGTATTTTCTTCAGCCAATCGTCCTCTAAAGCTATCAGCTTTGATATGTATACTTCTTATTCCTATAGCGAGTGGCGCATATATTCTGCATTGTTATAAAGCCTATTTTGGCACAGCACCCATGCAGTGGGAACAGCTACCTACAAAAACAGCACACGGTGATACTTACGACCACAATGCACACTACCCATTGGTAGAAGAAGGTCATTACCCCATGACTTATATAGCATGGAGCGAATTGTATGATGCATGGGGAAAACTTAGCAGCCTGCACCCCGATAGTGCCGATGCCAAAGGCAATGCCGTTAAAGGAACTCTTATTCGTTATGCATCTTCCAAAGGCTTGCACAAAGATTATGATGGATTAATGCAACTGACACCAGAGGATGTAAAGCAGATAGAACAAGGAATAACCTCAGTGAATGATGCGAAAAAAAATCCTTTGAGAAAACGAATAGACAACATACTATTCGAATACTCTGACCACAGACTAGGCGGTGGGGCTAGCGGACACAGCGTATTTCAGCGGGTTGAGTTTTGGAAAGCCGCATGTGGCATTATTAATAACAATTGGCTTATAGGAGTAGGCACCGGAGATACAAAACAAGCATTTGCACTACAATATGAAAAAATGCATTCCAATCTGGATGATAAGCACAGATTGCGCGCACACAACCAGTACTTAACCATGTGGCTTACTTATGGTGTGTTTGGTCTAGTACTTTTTTGTAGTTTGTTTGTGGTAGCAATAAAGCAAAGTAGAAAAAACAATTTCCTCTATGCATCATTTATACTGATTGCTGCGCTTTCATGTATTACCGAAGACACTCTGGAATCGCAAGCGGGAGTGATGTTCTTTACATTTTTCTTTTTATTCTTCTCGCTCAATCCTGCAGCAATAGCTTCGCCACTTGCTCAGCTCCGATTTGTAAAGCCTGCCCCTTTGGAGGGTGAATAGCAGCCGTAATGGCCTGGGCACTCTTGCCTAGCGGTGCCCATCTGCATGCATGCATAGGCCTTTTGGGCGAATACAATCCTATAGCTTTTTTACCAAGAGCTGCCGCTATATGCAGCGGACCCGTACTGGCAGCTACCAGTGTATCGCTGGCAGCAATAAAACTCACCAATTCATCCAATGTAAGTTTACCAGTAAGATCGGTTACTTGCAAATCAAGCATGCTCCATTCTTTCCTTATAAGGTCACCCTCAGCTTTAGTACCGGTAATAAATACTTTAGTGCTTTGTTGCGGCAAGGCTTTTATCAATTCTTCAAAATTCTTAAGGCCCCACTCCACAGCGCTGCCTTTCGATTTAGGATGAAGTATGACATTAAGTTTTGAAGGCTCTATCAAGTTCTTCAACTCCGCTGATAGTGGCATCACTTTATTAAATCCATAAAGAGCAATTATTTCCATTACACTCAATTCTTCTGTTATGCCTAATGGTCGGAGCAACTTCATATTGAGTTGTGCCTCATGCAATGGCGATTTTCTTCTGGTGAAAAAAACCAGTTTATTGCATTTAGAAATAGTTTGAAGCCTTCTGCCGGTAGCTATTCTATAGGGTATTGCGGCACGTTTTGCCACCCACAATATTTCCTTGCGCGGAAAAACATGTACAATAACATCTGCATTCCATTTTCTTAATGCGTCTATTTGTGCTTGTGGTGACTGGTCTTTCCACAAGTCCCAATTATCAAAATGATTTACATGCTCGCAGCATTTAATTACTGCCTCGGTGTAGGTGCGACCCAAAAAAATTATTTCACACTGCGGAAAATGTTTTTTCAATAAGCCACACATAGGTAGGGTGAGCATTACATCACCTATGCTATCTGTGCGCGATATTATTATTCGTTTGGGACTCATTTGTTACTTTGCATTTGCATGAGCATTGTATATTTTCTGTATGTAGCAAAAGCGCTAAGTCGAGATATGGTGAATCCCGTAGCACCATCTAAAAAACCTAATTTCAATAAGTAACTCTTAATGAATTGCGCTGCCACTTTCAGCATTATTTTCACATAGTTAGTGGATATTCCTTTTGCTGCCATTTCCTTGGCAGCTATGTTGCCAAAGTATTCTATTTGTTTTAAATGATCTTGCTGTGTGTAATATGAATAATGTAAAATATCACCTTCTAAATGCATGGTAACCTCATTACTTATCATTTCTAATTTATCATGCGGATTTACGCCTGTCCAATTAGCATATCCCTTGCGCACAAGCCTCACCTTATTATCAGGATACCAGCCACAATGCCTTACCCATTTGCCGCAGTAATTAGTAAGCCTGTTCATGTTATAACCGTTGGCAGCAGCCTCCGATTTTATTTGAAGTATGCTTTGTTTCAATGTCTCGTCTAGCGCCTCATCAGCATCTAACGACAATACCCAATCGCCTGTAGTTTGCTCAAGGGCAAAATTTTTCTGTTGTATATGTCCTTCAAACTTATTTTGAATAAACCTAACATTAAATTTTTTGCATATGGCCTCTGTGGCATCAGAAGAATAAGAATCTACAACTACTATTTCATCTGCCACACCTAACAGCGATGTAATGCAGCGCTCTATGTTTCGCTCCTCGTTGTAAGTAATAATGGCAGCTGATAATATCATATTCATTTATTTAAAAACATGCCACTAAGAATAGTTTAAACAACAGATAAATTAACCCCCATGGCCAATAGTATAATGAGGGTAGCGCCCACCACTATGCGGTACCAACCAAAAACTTTAAAGCCATGTTTAGTAAGGTATGCTATAAAAAACTTGATAGCCAACATAGCCACTATAAACGCTACAACATTTCCTATTAAAAGAATTTTTAGGTTTTCACCTTCAAATAATTCTGGCACTTGTTTCCACGCTTTGTATGCTTTGTACAAACCGGCACCCGCTAGTGTGGGCACAGCTAAGAAAAAAGAAAACTCAGCGGCTTGTTTGCGTGTCAAACCTTGAGCCATGCCGCCCAGAATAGAAGCTGCACTGCGCGACACACCTGGAATAAGTGCAATGCATTGGAATAATCCAATCTTTAGTGCTTTCGGATACGTGACCTCAGTTTCTGTTTTGGGGTTCAAATATTTATCTATAAAAATGAGAACAATACCACCCACTAAAAATGAAATGGCCACTGTAAGAACACTTTCCAGTGCCTCATCTAACCAATCATTCAGCAAAAAGCCAAAAACAGCAGCCGGCAAAAAAGCCACAAATAATTTAAAATAAAAATCGGTGGATTGTAAAAACCTCTTCCAGTAAAGTACCAGCACACTAAGTATGGCGCCAAACTGAATATTAATAATAAATGCTTTGGTAAACTCAGTAGGTTCTATGCCCAATAATTCGGCAGCTATGATCATATGGCCAGTGCTGCTGATAGGCAAAAATTCGGTGAGTCCTTCTACTATGGCAATTATGATGGCCTGAAAAAGCGACAATGGAATATGGTATTAGATAAAGTAAAAAAAATCTATTTAGAAGCCACTGCTTCTGAAGCGCTCTTTTTTGGCTTGTACATAATGGCGTAGCCAACTATGCCAAAACCAAGCAGAACCACGGCCGGAGCCAGAGTGATGCGTCTCGCGCTAAATATTTCTTCGTTAAACACATTGGGATCTGTGCTGGCACCGCCACTCATAAGCATAAAACCAATGAGCAGAGTTACCACTCCTGCAATAAGCAAAATGTAATTTTTTCTTTCAAAAGCAAACTTGAGCGTTGATGCCTTTTTTGGTGCTTGTTTTGGCGATTGTTTCATGCTGCAAAGAAGCGAAAGTTTTGGCTAGAATAAAAGCCTCTTTTAGATGATTGTTCACAAAATAATTTAATGCAGGCCATGCTGCTTATCTCATAAGATACATTTTGCCAAAACCCTTAGTAAAATAGCGCGATGCAGCCGTTTCTGACAGTTCTATATTCTCCCCATTTAGCCTTGCTACCACCCTATAGAGGTACACACCATTAGCCAGTTGGTCGCCAAACTCATCATGCCCGTCCCACCAATAGCTGGTAAGATTGCGGCCTATGCGAATAGGGCCCAATTCGTCCTGAGTTATTTCGCGCACTATATCGCCTGCTATATTCATTATCTGAATTTTAAATTCGCTGGGAGGTTCGCTTCCTGTGAGTGTAAATACAAATTGAGTGCGGGTGCTAAATGGGTTAGGATAATTTAAAACTTCTGTTATGCTGGGTTTACTGTTTACTTCAAACTCTATTTCGTAATCAAAATTGCCCGAAATATTTCCGCTCTTATCCGAAGCTTGTACGCGCAATTTGTACTTACCATCTGTTGTTAATTGAGGGTTGTAAGCAATTTTACATTTATTAGCCGGCAACGAAGCGGGCATAAAATCTAACTCACCACTGCTGAAATAAACTGGCACATCAGACATATCGGGCGATGAAAGAAATATTTTAAAGTGCGAAGTATCTGCTGCATCATTCATTACAAAATATTGGTTCTCGTCATCCAACGTAATGAGTATGCTTGGCTCTGTGCTCACTATATCGCCATTAAGAATATGCTGTCCATCAAAGGTTACATCCAGTATTGGATTTGTGTTATCTCCATTTACATAAAAATGAAACTGCGCCAAATTATTAAAATGAAACTGCTCTCGCTGGTGTGGAATACCTGTAATGCTATCGAAAGGATTGGCCTCTATTCTAAGCGTATTCAAGCCCAATAAATATTTTGTATCAATACTTAAGGTATCAAATAACACTTCGCCCACTAGTAACGGTTTTTGAAGTGGATAATATATTTTATGCAAATTGTTTTTTGCATCTAGCACTGTGTAACGCACCATCATACTATCCATAGCAGTAGCCGAAATATTTTTTATAGCCACTGCTATTTCAAACTGCTGACCCTCTTGCAGTGTATCAGCATTTATATAAAATCCTGAAGTAGGATCCATTGCGCATTCCGGTGCATGCTCATACATTATGTGCCACTTTTCCATTTGAGGCGGTGTATTATTTACTACATCCTTTTCATTTGCCTCAAGTTTCAAAAAAGGAAATTGATCCACATTTAGCAGCAAATCCAAATCATTGATAGCCGCAGGAAACTGCGGCCAGTCGCCCAGTGTATAATCGGCACCTGCCCAGGTAATACCGTGTAATTTAATGCGCGTTGTATCGCCTGCTGCATTTTCTAGTGCGCGCAATTGCCATTCTAGTTTATCCCAACTCATAGCAGGACCTATAAGTGGCCCTGTCATAATGCCCTGGCCCATAGCTCCTATTAATGGAGCATTTAATATTAAATGATCATCTATAGCAGTGCCCACTGCTTCTTGCTTTGTTTCTGGATGACCCAGTTGAACAAAATAAATAAATGGGACAGAATCTGGCGATGCCAGCAATTGGTCTGCTCCAAGAAATTCGAATGCATCTACAACTTCCGGTGCCAATAAATTCCATTTATTCTTTTCTGCATACTGCCATGAATATATGAGCAGATAATTTCCTAAGGGAACTTCATTCAAAATCATATCAGCAAAACCTTGCAACTGCGCTGCATCATTTTGCTGAAAAATAAAATAGCGTTCCGCTCTGCCGCGTGCATTGGCGCTAACAAGTGTATTGCCATACTCATGCGTTGGATTAAGACCATTATAGTTGCTCTCCCAAGGCAAAAAATTACTGCTATCAATTACCGCTACCATAAGTGCACTGGGCGAGTAGCCGTAGCCTCCATAATCTTGTACTGCAAGTCCTATTTGATATAGTGTAGCAAGCGACTCATAGGTACTGTTAGCATTGCCATACACTTCGCATTTCATGTTGCCTTCCAGCGGATCAAAACTCCAGTTCCGCTGGGTCTTGTTGTATGCCTCGTTTACTAACCTATTGTTTTCAAATTGGAAAAAATGGTCTTGGCCCCAGCCTGTTTCATTGGGTATATATTGAAAACTCGACTCATGCCACTGAAAACCATTTTGAGGCGAAGTACTATCGGCAGAGCAGCGCCAAAACACCACCATACTGTCTTGCATAGCAAAAGGCAATTGCCAATTTACAACTCCGCCTATTTGCGATGTAGTATATGTTGCTAGCATAGGTGAATTAAAACCATCGGTGGTATCGGCTTGAAGTATGTATGTTTTTAATGTCTCAAAAGGCGACCCTGTAGATGCCTTAAGAACAGGTTGTGCATTATCTATTACGGCAAATGGATATGGATATACAGGCAGCAAATCGCCTGAATTAATCCAGAGAGGTTTAGAGAGTAGGCTGTTGTTGCCCACATTGTCCAGCTCATCTATAGCATTGAGAGGATAATCTACAAACACATCAAACAAATTTTGTCCTACACTTAATGCAGCTTCTGTGGGAAGGGTAAATACAACAGTATCGTCATGCAGCACACGATCCAAAACAAAACTATAACTTGAATCTGCGCCATTTGGAAAATGGCGAATTATTTCCACACCAACATCATCGTTAGTAGCCTTTCCTAAATTTTGAATTACAACATTTACATTAAATGTGGGATCAGCAGAACTTACAACCTCTGGAATAAAAAATATTTGAGATGGCTGAATGTTGTAATCTGGCTTGGGCCAGGAATAAAGTCGCACTGCGGGGTCGCCATGCAGGGCAAAAGTATGCGCCACATTTTCTCTATAATAATCGCCAGGTTGTTGAAAATCTTTTATAGCCTCCTTCATGCATTGGCCTATTGACTTGCCATAGCTATCCACAAAAATTTCTTTATAAAAATTATCAGTAAAATAATTTAGATAAGTAGGTATACCCAAATCGCTTTTGGCCAAAAAACCAATAACTCCCCGGTTAGGAACAAGAACAAAATTTTCGCTCGTGCTTTCAGATTCTGACAAATGAATATTGCCGGTGTAGCACGAGTTGCCAATGAGCAAGGGGTATTTGCCCTGGTTGTTATAACTCTGAGGCGAATCTACATTTTGGTCAAATCCTGTAGCGCTGGCATGTCCAAAAAAAGTCATGAGCGACACTCCTTGATTGATGAGTAATTGAATAGAATCTGAAACAGTAAGTTGTATAGGGTCTTGTGTATTTTTAAAAAAAGAATATACCTTACCTCCAAAGCAAGTGTCTTGTGCAATAGACTTATAATTATTTAAATAATTGCGGAAAATATTTTGCTCAAAAGCCACAGTACCACCTCCAAAATGAAGAATATTTTTTTGCCACATCTCAGGCTCTTGTAGCTCTTGTTCTATCACTTTATTCAAATACTCTAACACCTGCGTAGTGTTATTAGCAGCAAGACGGCCGGTGGGTATAGCAGGCTCCATAAGCGTGCCGGCTAATCCAACCGTAAAAACTACATCGCTACCCGGATAGCCCCACGTAGGCACAAGATTACGCGCGTATTTTTCAGCATCGTTGCGTGCACCTACTGTACCGCTATAGTTAGATTCGTGTATACTTTTTCCTAACAGAAATAAATGAGAAGGCTTGCTCTCCCATTCTGTCAATAGCTGATTGCAAAATCTTTTTATGGCAAATGGATTTTTAAAAATACCTGCTGCATATTGCATGTAAAGCTCTTCCACATTTACAACCATAGCATCCATCTCATTGGTGGTTCTAAAAGCCGCATAATTTTGAGCAGCGCTTATAAGCGATGGGTGTGTAATTATTACAAAAGCATTATTCAATTCATTGTTGGTATAGTCAGTAAAAAAACCAGAAGGTGTAACAGCACTTAGATTATTTACAATGCTCACCGCACTATCTGTTACCAGCAAAACTTGTGTGGACTGGCCAGCTGGAGCAAGAGGCACTAACGCATTCCACACACCGTCTATCAGTTGCGCTGTTACTTCCACAGCCGCACCCTCTTTAAGCAGCAACAGTTTGGGATTGCTTCCTGTAACATTAGTAAATTGTACCAATGCAAAATCTTCGTTCGAAGGATTTTCTAACCAAAAGGAAAACACCGTTTGATTATCGAAATTAAAGGTGTGCGCATATTCCACAGATATATAACTTACCGCATTGTAATCGCTGGCTACTCCTATATCGTCCACACTGCGGTGCGTAATGCTGGTAGTGTTATTTCCGAGCGATGAGTTGTCTATTAGAAAATTAAATTCATTTAATTGATACCCAAAATAAGTTGTGTCCACCATAACAATAAGAGGGCTGCCCCACCCCACCTGCAAGTGATGATTGGGCATACCAAGGGCTATGGAAGCCCCTGTGCTAATACAACGCACACTTGCTTGTGGCGCTCCTGTGCCTAAGTAAGCTTGTGCAGTATTTATTTGTTTTATGTGTGCATTGCCTTTAGCAAATTTCAAGTCAAACCAACCTTCGCCTTCATTGTAACTAGGCAAACTCACTCCATTTGCATCCTGCTTACCTATTAAATATTCGTTATGCATTTCTGCAAAAGACTTATGCATACAAAAAGCACGAGGAGTATAATTATTAAAATTAGTATTGTTGCTCTGTTGCGTGCGCAGTCCGTTTTGATTGTTGTAAGTAATAAAATAATGCAACGTGTCATTAAATAAACTGTACTCCGGATTGGGCACATGCTGTGGCAAATCGTATACTAAACTATCCAGCCATGCATCATTACCCTTAGCGTACAGCTCTATATAATCACCAGGATTAAGCTGCTGATCTTCTTCCCCAACAACTTTTACATACAACTGCTGGCCACGCGCATAGAGCTGAATATTTTGCGGATTTACACTACCCACCGGAAAACCACTTTGAAGCAATGTGTTATAATCTATTCTGTACACCCCTTGCTGCACCACCGCAAATTTCCAATATGGCTGAGAATAATTTATCCACTCGTTGCCATACTGAGCCATCAACGAATTGTTTGCGCATGCCAACAGGCACAATGCTATGAAACAAAACTTATACTGTATGTGCTTAAAAAGGCTCATTTACTTTGAATCCTCAAACATAGTAAAGGAACAGTGAAGTATATAGCACCCTTAAATGATTAATGAAATGAAATATTACCCCAATTTTTAATTATCCTTGCATTCATGCAAACAATCTACCAACTGTTAAAAGCACGTTCAATAATAGTGGTGCTAATTCTTATAGCACAGGTCATGTCAGCACAAACCACCCCAGTGAAAGGAGTAGTGCAAGACTCCAAAACAGGCGAACCACTGATTGGTGCTGTAGTGCGCAAAAGTGTAAATGCAGGCACAGTAACCGATGTAAAAGGGCGTTTCGAATTGGAGGTGGCAAGCGAGGGAGTAGTACTTTCTATTTCTACAATTGGCTACCAGGATTTAGAATATACCTTGGAGGCTATTACCATTTCCAAAAGAGAAGAACTGGTAATAAAACTTGCTCCTATGCCATATGAAATGAATGTGGTAGTTATTTCAGCTGGAAAATTTGAACAAAAAATAGGCGAGATAACCATGAGCATGGAGGTAATAACTCCGGAATTAATAAAAGATAAAAACGTAGTAACTGCTGACGAAGCCTTGCAGCAAACACCCGGTGTGAGCATAGTAGATGGCGAGCCGCAAATACGCAGTGGCAGCGGCTACAGCTTTGGTGCAGGCAGTCGTGTTCAAATACTCATGGACGATTTGCCCATGCTAAGTGGCGATGCAGGAAGACCCAGCTGGGGATTTTTTCCCGTAGAAAATGTATCGCAAATAGAAGTAATAAAAGGTGCAAGCAGTGTGCTTTATGGTAGCTCTGCCCTAAGCGGTGCTATAAATATGCGCACAGCATATCCCACTGATACTTCGCGCACTATAGTTACTTTATTTCAGGGAGCATATAGCAGACCACAAAGCGACAGTGCAGTATACTGGACTAATACACCTATGCGCAGTGGTGTTAGTTTCTTACACTCCCAAAAATTTGGAGCATTGGATCTAGTACTTGGCGGCAGCTACTATGGCGATGATGGCCACCTGGGACCCATACCAGATAGTGTAACTGGTGCTATAGAAAACAAATACAACCCATTTACAGTAGACCGCTACTATGCTACCAACCGTGGGCGAATGAATATGAATTTGCGCTACCGCAATAAAAAAATAACAGGTCTTAGTTATGGCTTAAATACTAACTGGAGCATAAGCAACTCGCTAGCCACATTGCTTTGGCAAAATAGCGGCACAGGGCTTTATAAGGCTTATGATGGTAGTGCCACACGCACCATCCAATTATTAAGCACAGTGGACCCTTACATAGTTTATTTTGGCAACAAAGGCAACAAGCACTCGCTTCGCACACGTTGGCAATCGCTGGACAATGACAATGACAATAACCAAGGCAACTTTAGCGATGTGCTCTATGGCGAGTACCAATATCAGCAGCATTGGGACAGCGCGGGTATAAAAGATTTTACTACCACTATGGGTGTTGTTGGTATAAGCACTGACGCTACCGGTCAGCTATTTACAGGCGGCAATGCCAACGGACACAACACAGCCAAAAATTATTCAGCCTATGGGCAGCTCGACAAAAAATTCTTTGATAAGCTTAACGTTTCAGCCGGTGTACGCTATGAGTATTTTGAAATAAACAAAGTATCAGATTCCAAACCCGTTTTTAGAATTGGCGCCAGCTATCAGGCAGCCAAGGCATCATACCTGCGCGCATCATTTGGTCAGGGATACAGATTTCCCAGTATAGCAGAAAAATTTATAGTGACGGGAGTAGGAGCCATTAATATTTTTCCTAATCCGGACCTTGTAGCTGAAACTTCTTACAATGCAGAAATTGGCTTTAAGCAAGGGTTTAAGATTGGTAATTTTTTGGGATATGCTGATGTAGCTGTTTTTTATCAACGCTATTTCAATTTTATCGAGTTCACCTTTGGGCAATGGATAGACCCTAACACCATAGTAGGAACACCTATTGACAAAATAAAAAAATCGCTTGGTTTTAAAAGCGTAAATACTGGTGAAGCTGAGGTGAAAGGATTCGAATTTTCATTAATGGGTGAAGGAAAGATAGGCCAGGTGAAAATTCAAACCTTAATGGGGTATACCTATACCAAGCCTATATCACTCACCCCAAACTATGCCTATAGCATTTCTAAAGATTTAAACTCTACACCTATTACATACAACAATACAAGTTCAGATACTACCAACTACATACTAAAATACCGACTACAGCACTTAGTGCGTGCAGACATAGGTGCCAACTACAAACACTGGATGGCAGGAGTAAGTTTCAGATACAACAGCCATATGCAAAATATAGATTATGCATTTCAACAACTGGAAAACGACCTTCCATTTTTGTTTAACCCCGGTATAAACAAATGGCGTGAAGAGCATACCACAGGAGATTTTGTAATAGACCTGCGAGTGGGATATTCGCTTAATGACCACCACCGACTAGCGCTTACAGTAAACAATGTATTGAACCGCGAGTATGCCATACGACCTTTGGCAGTGGAAGAAATGAGAGTAACTATGCTCCAATACACACTAACACTTTAAGGAAAATAATTTTGGTATACCACCAAAAGCGATAAAACAGAATTTAAACACGCATGAAAATATTAGGCATCATACCGGCTAGATATGCCAGCACAAGATTTCCGGGCAAACCACTTGCGCTTATTGGCAACAAGACCATGGTGCAGCGTGTAATAGAACAAGCCGAAAAATCTTCTCTACTGGACAAAGTAATAGTGGCTACTGATGATGAACGAATAATGCAACACATAGAAGCACTAGGCTATACGGCTGTGCTTACATCCGCAGCCCACCCCAGTGGCACCGACAGGTGTTTAGAGGCACTCGAAAAACAAGACATGCACTATGATGCAGTAATAAACATACAAGGCGATGAGCCATTTGTAGACCCTTCTCAGATTGATGCTTTGGCAAGGCTTATAGTAAAACCAGAAGTAGACATTGCGACACTTGCCATTAAAATAAACGAATCAAAAACACTCTTTGACCATAACAAAGTAAAAGCAGTTTTGGCTGCTGATGGCAAGGCGCTCTTGTTTAGCCGCCAACCCATACCATTCCAAAAACACCATGTGCCGGATAATTGGCATAAGCACCATACCTATTACAAACACTTAGGCATATACGCTTATAAAAGCAATGTCTTAAAAAGCATATGCGCTTTAGAACCGTCTTCGTTGGAAATTTCAGAATCATTGGAACAATTGCGCTGGCTTGAAAATGGTTACCATATACACGTGGCACTAACTACTTTAGAAACTCCTGCAGTAGACACTCCAAAAGACTTGCAAGACATACTGGCAAAACTGTAGTGGCGGCCATTTTAAGGTGATTTTGAATGAGATAGAAACCTTTAATACATGAGTGCAGTATAAAGGCATACTATTAATAATATTAAAACCCTAGTTGAAATGAGAAACCACCCGAAAGTTCTCCTTTTCTTATTGTGCATGATTAGCCTAAGTTCCTTTGCTCAAACAGCATTGTTGGACAAAGGCGATAAAGCGTATGAGGTTTTTGACTTCAAAGAGGCCATGTTCTTTTATGAATCGGCCAACGATGCACAACCCAATGATGCCAATATAACGCGCAGAATAGCCATGACCTACCGAAGGATGGGTAAACTGACTGAAGCCGCTGAATGGTATCAAAAAACAATTGAAATGGATGCAAGTAATGCAGACGATATGTTGCATTATGCAGAAATATTGAAAATGCTTGGCCAGTATGACGATGCTATAGAATGGTATAAAATGTACTCCAAGCTGCGCCCAAATGATTCGCGTGCTCTAAGCCATTTAAAAGAACCACACTACTACCGCAATTTATTTGCAGATACAGCGCGCTATTCTATGAAGCGTTTTGAAATAAATGCGGAAACTCCAGTGTTGGGCATTTCGCTATTTGAAGATGAAAAATACCTTGTTTCGGCTGTGCATTTGGAAAAAATAATGAAGTCAGAAAAAGAAATTAATCCATACTTGGATGTATACCTGTGCGAATTAGACGATAACAATGAATTGGTAAATCCAATAAAATTGGATGCAAACGTTAATAGCACCTTTCACGATGGGCCTGCATTCTACTGCTTTGCCGACAAAAAATTATACATTACCAGAACCAATATGAAAGGCAAGAAGCCTAAGTTCAATAAGAATGGCAATGCTATATTAAAAATATTTGAATCAGAATATGACAACGGTGTTTGGTCTGAGGCAAAAGAAATGCGCTTTAATGATGAAGGATTCTCCAATGGACAACCTTGCCTGTCTAAAGACGGCCAAACAATGTATTTCTTCAGCGACCGCAGTGGTGGATTTGGCGGCACTGATATTTATGTGTGCTACAAATCTCGCAATGGATGGTCTGACCCAGTAAATCTTGGTCCAAATATCAACACAGAAGGCAACGAACAATTTCCATACTTGGGAGAAGATGGCTTGCTCTATTTTGCCTCAAATGGCCATGCTGGATTAGGTGGTATGGATATATTCAATTCTACTCAGGTAGGTGAAGTATGGCAAACACCCAGCAATATGGGTGCACCGATTAATTCAAGTCAAGACGATTTTTCGCTCATGTATGACAAGGAAAGCGACAACGGTTTCTTCTGCTCTAACCGCGGAGGTACGGGAGATGACGATATATACTTCTACAAACACGTAGATGTAAAAACAATGATGGTAGCGGGTACTATAAAAGCTAATAACCCAAACATTAGTCTGGCCGGAGAAAGAATAAAAATAACTAAATTGAATGATGGCGAAGTAATGTACCAGGCGTTAGATGAATACGAAAGTTTCGCATTTGGCGGACATCCGGGTGACCAATTCGAAATTGTGATGATGGATGCAGAATATTTTGACCCGAACAAACCTGTAGTAACATATACCATAGAGTCGCCCATACTAGACCCTTATGTAAACATAGGAGACCAGCAAGCGGAGTTTAAGAAAATGCCAACTCGCAGCGGACAACTTGGAATAATAAGAAACATGGAGCTAGCCCTTGCAGGCAATCCCGACTTAAATGGCACCAACAGTATGTCAAATTTAGACAAATTTGATGCTAACGGCAATCCTATTATAGCTGATGACGGCACTTTGGCAGCAAATAGCACAACTAAAGACGCCATGATGAGCAAAGCAAAACAAGCTGAATTTGACAAAAAAATTGCTCAGGCTGATTTGCTTTTTAAGTCTAAAAAATACATAGAAGCAAAAAATGCGTATGCCACGGCCAGTCAATTAATGCCAGATAATACATATGCAAAAGGCCAGCTGGCCAAATGTGAAAGTGCAGCCAGCACTCAATCTACCGCCCAATTAAATTCAAAAGTGGAAACTGCTGACAAATTATTTGAACAAGGCAAATGGGGCGATGCTAAAGCAGCTTACAAATCTGCCTTAGCGCTTGATCCAAATAGCGAATATTTAATGAGCCAAATAGCGCTAGTGGACGAAGAGCTAAGACTAGCAGAGATAAAAAGACAACAGGAAAAATATGATGATAAAATAGAGGCGGCTGACAGGCTATTTGCGCAGCGCAAATATGCTGAAGCAAAGGCTGCGTATAAACTGGCCTCTGCCATGAAACCCAACGAAGAATATCCGAAAAAACAAATAGAAAATGTAAGCAATATTCTAAATCCTAAAAAGGTAACTAACGACACCAATAAAGCAAAAGTGCCTAGTGAATTTGACACTGCGTTACCTGCGGTAGACCTTGTTGGCATGTCATTGGACAATATAGTATTTGACTATAACAAGACTTACATAAGAGAAGAAGACAAGCCTCTGCTGGACAGACTGTTTCAGGTAATGCTGGATAACCCAAACACTAAGCTACTTATAAGAGCACACTGCGACTCCAGAGGAAGTATGGCCTACAACCAAAGCTTATCTATGTCGCGCGCTATGGAGGTGCAAGGCTACCTTATGCGCAAGGGCATATCACGCGCTCGCATAAAAACCGAATGGTTTGGTGAGCAGCGCCCGCTAAATGGTTGCATAGATGATGTACCGTGCGAAGAAGGCCAGTACGAAGTAAATCGCAGAGCCGAGTTCAAACTGGTGGCAATACCTGCCAATCCATAAATAAAGAAATAACCAACCCAAAACCCACGCTCACAATCGAAAATGCCCTGCTCACCTTGAGCAGGGCATTTTTTTTTCGCTTAACCCGTCTAAACACTGAATAAACTTAATAAGATTGAGCTCCCTAGGCCGTTATCAAGCATATACTAAGGGTAGATAAATAGAGAAATCAAACAAATAATTGCCTTTAATTTCATAAATGATTGCATTAATGAGAACACCGCATATATTTGCGCCCCTTTTTGAAAGGAAAAAAAGGCCCTTTGCGGGCGTGGCGAAATTGGCAGACGCGCCAGACTTAGGATCTGGTGCCGTGAGGCATGGGGGTTCGAGTCCCTCCGCCCGCACTCTAAAAAATGGTGTATTGATGATTTTTGATGAGCAACTTCCATTCTTATCATCTCATCAATTCACCTTTTTTGTTTTTATAATAACCTGAGTTAGCAGCCCCACTAATGCTGTACAATGTTTTAGTGACACTGCACTTAAACAATTTCTTACATACATGCATATTGAAAAACAGGAGTTAAATGCTCTCAATGCAGAACTCACCATCAACGTTCAGCCGCAAGACTACCAGGAACGTGTAGAAAAAGCTCTTAAAAAATACCGTAAAAGTGCCACGCTGCCAGGCTTTAGAGCCGGCCATGTGCCAGCAGCAGTAATAAAGCAGCGCTATGGCAAAAGCATACTTGCTGAGGAAATAAACAACCTTATACAAGATAATTTGCACCGCTACATTGCCGAAAATAAAATAGAAATACTAGGCAGTCCGATTCCAAAAAATGACCAATCTGAAGTGGGCAATTGGGACAATCCAAGCGATTTTAAGTTTAAATATGAGTTAGGCCTTGCCCCTTCTTTTGAAGTAGTGCTTGACAAGAGTCAAAAATTTACCTATTACCGAGTAGATGTAAGCGAGGAACTAATATCGCGTCAGGTAAAAGATTATGCGCGCAGATATGGTAAAATGGAAGAGCCTGAAACAAGCATATTTGACGATATGCTTATGTGCGAACTTACAGAATTAAATGCGCAAGATGAAGTAAAAGAAGGTGGAATACACAGCAAAACTACTGTGAGCATAGAGTTCTTGAAAGATGAAACCACTAAGAACAAACTTATAGGATTGAAAAAAGGCGATACGGTGGTAGTAAATCCGCATCACCTTACCAGCAACCATGACGACCTTGCTCAAATGCTGGGCATAACCCACCACGATGTGCACCATCTTGACTCCAATTTCCAACTGGTAGTAACTGAAATAAAGCGAATAATACCACACGCACTTGACCAAGAATTATTTGACAAAGTATTTGGCAAAGACGCTATAACAACTGAAGCAGAAATGCGCGAGCGAGCAAAGGCACAATTAGAAAAAGCCTTTGAGCAAGACAGCGACTACCTATTTAAAAGAGATTTTAGAAGAGAAATCGTGCAGCGCATAAATCCGGAATTGCCTGATGAATTTTTAAAAAGATTTATACTGGTAACCAATGACAAGCCTGTAACACCAGAAATAATAGAGCACGAATATCCTGTGTATGCAGGCCAACTGCGCTGGCAGCTAATAGAAAACCGCATAGTGCGCGAAAACCAAATACGTGTGACAAAAGAAGATGCATTGGAGCATGTGAAAAACATATTGGCTGAGCGCTATGCCCAGTATGGCTTGCCGGCTATGGAGGCTGAGCATATGAACGAAATGGCTATGCGAGCACTTAGCAATAAAGAAGAAGAAAAACAAGTGTATGATTTTATATATGACGAAAAAATGATGCAGCTGGTAAAGGCCAATTGCACACTAGAAGATAAGTCGTTAAGTCTGGACGAGTTCATACACAAAGTGCAGCACTAATATCACATTTAGAAATTAATAAACCAAATTAAATCCGTCTTCAAACAAACAGTTGAGGACGGATTTTTTTTATTCTGTCGTTTATATAAAAGTGCGGTGCAATATTTGCGCTAGCTAAAAAAAGCAATGAAGTTAAACCTCACACTACGCACGCGCATATACCTATCCATGCTGGCCATGATACTGGTAAGCTTTGTGGTAACAGGTTTGCTCTCATTGTACGACCATCTGGAACACAATGCAGAATATAACTTTATGCGATTGCAACGCAAGGAGGAAGCCATTGAAAAATCCATGCGGTACATTATTAATAAGAATAATACACCTGCAAATTCTGACTCGTTATACACCCTATTTTCCGACCAAATATGTGAGCTAAGCGATGTGCACGATTTATTTATAGCGCTGTATGATTTAAGAGGACGATACATAATGTCGTCAGATTTTCTTAAGAAAGACTCGCTGGGTATAACTGATCAAATAAACTACACCGCGCTAAAACAACTAAGTACAGGCACCAAGCGCTCCGTGGTAGACAGCAGTTTTACACACGACAACAAATCGCTTGTTTATTGGTACCTGAAAGACGCCACCGGCAAACCACTGCTTATAACCAATGTAGTATATGAGCAAACAGCCCCTGCACATCTAAGCGATTTTTTAGCTGAGCTTGGATTAATCTATATGGCTCTTTTTATAATGGCCGCCCTTGTGGCCTACTTTCTTTCGCGCTATATAACACGCTCACTTGAGGCTATAGGCAAGCGTATGCAGCAAGTAGACTTGGGTCGCAAAAATGAACAGCTCAATTGGCGCAGCGATGATGAAATAGGAGTATTGGTAAAACAGTATAACCGCATGCTGGCCGAATTAGAAAAAAGTGCCGAACAACTGGCACAAACCGAACGCGAAAGTGCGTGGCGCGAAATGGCACAGCAAGTGGCGCATGAAATAAAGAACCCACTTACTCCAATGAAGCTGCGTGTGCAACATTTGCAGCGCTCCTGGAGCGACAATCCGCATGAGTTTGGCAATAAACTAGAGCTGTTTGAACGCAGCATGACAGAGCAAATAGACGCCCTAAGCCGCATAGCCAGCGAGTTTTCCAGTTTTGCAAAAATGCCCAAACCCCAATTGGAATTGTTAGATCTGGTGCAACTGACCAAAGGCGCAGTAGCACTACACGAGGGTTCAAAAAACGTAACAATAAAATTGCGGGTATACGGTATTGAAAATCCATATGTGCTGGCAGACAAGGACCAAACGATAAGATCGCTGAACAACCTTATAACCAATGCAACTCAAGCCATACCCAACGACAAACAGGGACTTATAGATGTGGCTATACGCGGCACCAACTATGGCATATTGCTAAGGGTAAATGACAACGGTGTTGGAATAACTGAAGAGCAGCACAGCAAAATATTTGTACCCAACTTTACCACCAAGTCGACAGGCACAGGGTTGGGCTTAGCTATGGTAAAAAATATAATGACACAAAGTGGCGGCAAAGTTTGGTTTTGGAGCAAGGCCGACAAAGGAGCCTCCTTCTATTTGAAATTCATAAAAGGAAATTCGCAGAACTAGTTCTTCAAAAGCGAATCAATAAGCATTGCGTTAAATTTCTCTACTCCGCGCTGGTTAAGGTGATACTGATCGTTAAAGTGAAGTGTGTCTACAAAGCCCATGTTAGGTTGGTTAAAGTTGTAATAGGGAGCCTTAGAAGCATAATACGTTTGTATACTATCCCACAAAGGGTGGCTATATTCCTGGTAGTGTGCCACTGGAGTTTTCACAAGCAGAATTTCTGCACCACTTGACTGCAGCATAAGGAGAATATTTTCAAAGGCACATTTTTGACGTGCATTAAACTCTAGATCATTTTTGGTGGTAGCCACTTTTAGTTTCGAATTAAAAGTATAATTTTTTTTCTCTACAAATCCACCCTTAGCATATTTGTCTTCATCAGTTTCCAATGGTTCTATAAAATTATCATCTTTATGCCTGAGCTGACGATATGTGGCGTAGATGAAAGTGTTGTATGGTTTAATCTGGTTTACATTCATTACCATATTAAAAGTATTCCAGTCTATATCTTCATTTGCCTCTAAATCAAGGGCACTCTCCACACCATCGCTGCACAGCACAAATGGCGACACTGCATATATTACTTTTTTTGGATTTAGAGTTGGCAAATATTTCTTTAGCAATACCTCTGTTTGAAGAGGTGATTGTGAGCTGGAGCCTAGGTTAAAAGATTTATAACCCTGTGCTTCAAAAATTCTAGTGTCAAAACTTCTGTATGCATCACTTGCGCCAAGAAATAGAATGTCCACATTTTCAAATTGCTTGGCTTCCCTAACACGAGTATTCATGTGGCCATACGAGCCCACTCTGTAGTTTATATTTTTCTTAAAACCCTTAGGCATTACCTCGCCCCAAATTACTACAAGCACCGCATACCCTAACAATGCAAAGCATGCAAAAAATATTATATGAATTAAAAATTTCTTCATTTATCTCAATTAGAATTTAAAATAAATGAATGGTGTTTCTGAAGTATTCATATACATGCCTATAAAGAATACTATAATGACATATGCACTCCACCTAAATAATGTGGGCCATTTTAATCCAAGTTTTTCAATAGCATATTCATTGTCTTTGCCTATCCATTCCAAAACTATAAATATGAAAACAAGAAATGCCGTAACAATAAATTTCCCATCGAGAGCAGGGCTGGCAAATAATGAAGTTGAAACTAAAGACTTGTAAAAATGCATGGCTTGAGAAAGCGATTCCGACCTGAAAAGCACATCAGTCAAAGCAATAGTTATAAACGTGCTAATAATGCCAAGGGCTTCCTGCCAGGTGGGTAGTAGTTGTCCTTTTTGCAGTCGTTTCTTTTTATTGAACTTACCTCTGAGAATAAGAGGAATGAAATAACATCCTTGAATAAAACCAAATACAATAAACGTCCACGAAGCGCCATGCCAAAATCCGACCACCATCATATTAATGATGATGGCAAGTATGAGTCCTGCCTTGTTCCAGTCTCGAAAAGCAATAGTAAGCGGAGTAAATAAATATTCTGTAAGCCAACTGGTAAGTGATATGTGCCACTTGCGCCAAAACTCCGCGATGTTTAAAGCGAAATAGGGAAAATCGAAATTTTTGGCAGTGTTAAATCCGAGCAGTCTGCTCACTCCAATAGCCATATCCGAATAGCCAGAAAAATCTGCATATACCTCTAGCGCAAAAGAAAATGCTCCTATAAGCAATGCACTTGCCGGCAAGGTGTCATAGTTATCAAAAACCTGGGCAGTAAGCACCGACAAATTATCTGCAATCACCAGTTTCTTAAACAGGCCCCAAAGAATTTGGCGCAAGCCATTGGCTGCATTGTCATAATTAAATGTTCGAGCTGAAGCTAGCTGTGGTAAAAAAGTACGCGCCCTGTCTATAGGACCAGAAATAAAGGTTGGGAAAAAAGCCACGTAAGCAAAAAATGCCACCCAATCTGACTCAGGTTCTATTTTTCTGTTTTTAATGTCAAATAAATAACTGAGAATTCGGAAAGTGTAAAAACTAATGCCAAGAGGAACAATAATATTGAGCACGGGTGCATTTGCACTGAGACCTATGAGCTCTAATGCATCTGTAAATGATTGTATAAAAAAATTGCAATATTTGAAAAAAAGAAGTCCCCCCAGGCCTTGCGCCAAACCTAACCGCATCCACCAGCTCCTTGCCTTTTCTGTAGTAGCATTGTGCATGGCCTTACCAATAGCATAGGTGATGTATGTGCCTCCAATAACAAGCGCAAGAAAACGCCAATCCCACCAGGCATAAAAGAAGTAACTAGCTACTAAAATTAAAATATTTTGAAGCCGGGTACGGCCGTTTAGAACTAGCCAATAGAGTACAAAAAACACAATGAAGAAGCACAAAAATTCAATTGAATTGAAAATCATGGTTGCTTATAGTTGTGTTCTTGAATATAAAGTTGTTGAAAGGTGTGAATAAGAATTACGCACCCAACTTGGCTATAATATTATCTATTATGCTTCCCACACTTTTCCATCCTTGAATTTCGGCAGAACTAAATCTTATTTTATAATGTCGTTCTATGGCTACTACCAATTGAATGTGTGTGAGAGAATCCCACTCCTCAATATCCACAGCTGCGGTATTTTCTGTTACTACCACGCTATCCAATTCAAAAACATCTTTGAATATTTCAGTAAGCTGCGCTATAATTTCTTCTCTGTTCATTTAAGTGATTAATTTATTTTGTCTTTACAATAATACCATGTCCATTCAAATTATGAATCTTGCGACCATCCTTTAAGTCAAGCGCGTTAAAATATTTAGTAACACCCTCGCACGTCCAAAATCCATAATCGTCAAAAACCACTATGCCACCCACCGGTATTTTTGGCCATGCATAGTCAAATATTTCTTTAGCAGACAAGTAAGTGTCCACATCTATATGACATAATTTTATTTGTTCGATTTTCACATCAGGAAAAGCATCAGGAAAAATTCCCTTTAATATTTTCTGATTCTTAGCACCTACTTTATTGAGGAGCTCCTCCACTGTTTCTTTAGAAGTGTCAGAGTGTTCGCCACCTCTGTATACCGTGTCTTCTTCAGTTGCTTTTACTACACCTTCAAAAGTGTCTGCCAAATAAACTTTGGTGCCAATATGCTTCTCTGAAGCCTTGCACATAATGGCCCCGGTGCCACCGCGCCACACACCTACTTCCAATATATCGCCAGTCACGTCTTTCAAATCGTTAACCATATTCCACAATTCATAGCAGCGATAAATATCTACCAGGGTATTGCCTTTTATTTGGTCATAAAGTGCTTTAAAGGTAGCATCGCCTTCCCAAGGCGAATAGCTTGCATAAGGAATAACTTGTTTATGATGCACTTCCGGATCGAACTGAAAAAATTCGGTTTGTCTTAAAATATTAATTATTTGATCGCGCTCTGCCTGAAGTGATTTTTCTAATTTCTTGCTCATTTATTTTTTTGCTGTTACTTTTTTATTTTTTCCTTATAGCATAAAAATGATTACTTGGCCTTAGGTCAAGTGTCAAATAATGATGCTCCAATTTTTCTTTCGTTACAATTTCAAAACCCATTTGCATTAATTTTTCGTCAAACAATTTATGGTCATCGGGAAAATTATACAAATGGTCAAACTGCGGAATATCTGTTGCGGTGGTGAGCAAAATTAATCCGTTAGTTTGTAATGATGCATAACATACTTCCAAAAGGTCAAACGGATGCTCTAAATGCTCCAATAATTCTATAAGGTAAATTGTATTAAAATAATTGGGGTATTGACCGGTGTATAATTCAGCATGCAACGACACGGAGTTAAAATGTTGTTCTAAAAATGGATTTAAAGACACATCGTAACCATATACTTCTCTGTGCAATTTAGCTGTGAGCTCCATTTCCAAACCCGGGCCAAGGCCAATAAAGAGGGCCTTTTCGCTTGACTGCTGATTGGCCAAAAGTTGCATTATTCTGTAGCGGTGTTGGGTAAATAACACTGACAACAATAAAACTATATCATATTCAATCCTGCTTGCGTGATAATTATTGTTTCCCAAGGCAGCCGGGTACTGGCCGGTTTTAATAAAGTCTTTGCAATGTTTGTTGTATGCCATTATGTAGTGTGTATACATTTCCACTACATAGTCTGCGCTAAGTGAGTTATACTCACAATAGTCTTCTAGATAATGCTCTATTCTTTGGTATAAATTAGAGGACTTAACGGACACAGGCAGGTTGTCGTGAAGTACTTCAAGTAATCTGCTGCTATCTAATATTTTTGAGAGAAACGCCATGAAAGGGGTAAGTAATATTTTTTAGTGAATTGTAATTTTTTGATTGGTTTTTATAAAACATTTTCTCTCATCATATCCATTCACTTCCAGTTTCCAATTAGCACCATAATTGCTAAAGCCCAATGCCTCATAATGTTTGGCTACCATTTCATTTTTAGCAGTAGGCAGGTATTCTCCTATAAGAGATTGGTAGCCCTCTTCTTTTGCAAAATTCACCAGTGTGTTTAATACAAAATTTTCCATGCCTCTTTTCAGCACACGGCAACTCATAAGCCAGGTGTCTATGAATAATTCTTCTTGACTTATTTTTTTTAGTATCACTACGCAAATGAGTCCATTGTCACCAAACTTATCTACCAGTGTAAATGAAAACGTTTTGTAGTCGCTATTTTTACCAAGAGCTTCTATATCCGCCTCGGTGTAGCGCACTGTGCGCAGGTTAAATTGGTTGCTACGCTGCGAAAGTTGGGCTACGCGCGGGGTATTAAACTTATTAAAATCTTCTACCACCGACACCATATACAGGCTCTTCAAATAATCGTCTTCGTTTACAAAAGTTTTTTGCAACGAAACTCTTTGCGCTTCTACCTGGTATTGTTTGGTACGCTCAGCATCGGCCTCTGAGTATGACACCGTTTCAAACAAGTTTAAGGAATATATGTAAGGCAAATATTCGGCAGGATCTTCCGGCAACTCTGGCACCGTAATAGCCGGAATATTTTCTCTAACCAGGTTTCTTTCAAAGGGATTGTCGTCCAAAAACACCATGCTGTCAAAGCCAATATTGAGCACTGCTTGTATATGTCTTATGTTGTCTGCCTTATTTTCCCAGTTAGCTACAAATACAGCTATATCATCTAACCTAAGCACCATGTCGGGGTGTTTTTCAAAAGGCTCTTTAGCCACCGCCTCAGTGTTCTTGCTGCATACAGCCAGTATCACCCCACGGTTTTTCAATTTTTTAGCCCAGTATTGCAGCTCGGTAAATGCCTTGCCTATGCCAAGGCTACCAATCTGAATATTTTCTAACCCATCATCGCCTATTATGCCACCCCAAGTGGTATTATCTAAATCGAGAATGAGGCACTTTTTAAACTTTCCCTGTAGTGCGTTTATAACATCCACAGTGCGGTAGGCCACCTCAGGCAACACATCCATGCTTAGCACCATATCAGTATTTACATAAATAGAAGATTGAAACATTGTGTTTCTGCCCACTCTATTTTGCACAACACTTAAATCGCACACAAATAAGTTTGGCTTTTGCAAGGCCAAATTCATTAAATCAAAATTGGCTTTTCTTATTTGATATAGAAATGAAGCCTCCACTCGGTTAGCATAATTGCCAAAAACCGAATCGTCAATTTCAGGATAGTTGTAGCAAATAATCTTAGCCCCCAATTGCTGGCCCAACAAATCGCATATTTGAGAAAGTTGTTGTATGTGTTGCTCTGCAAAAGTGGCGGTCTCTTGGGGCTTAAGTTTATTGTATTTGTTGAGCAGCTTGTGGGCCGAATGAAATAGTATTACCAAGTCAGGTTTAAACTCGTATAATTCAGAACCAGGATCAAAAACCTGCCTTTCTATCTGATTAAAATCTGCCTCCCAAACATCTAGATGCCAACCCGCATCATAGCCCACTCCCTTTATTGCTTGCACCAACAGCTGTGTAGCGTTGTCGCCAAGCACAGCCACTTTTATGGACTTTAGTCCATCAAAATTTTGTTTGAGATTTTTTTTAAGTTGCAAAAAAGTTTTCATTGCATGCTATCTGCGCTGGCAATACCTATGTCTTTATAGAAGCTTTTCAGTATTGATTAGTTATTAAAAAAGGCGCGCTAATGTACTGTTATCATGGCATTTCACACAGTACAAAGTGTAAGTATAAACAAAATAAATGCATTCCAAATTGCGCTTGCATGTTCTACTTTCGGCCATTACTTGAAATTGTTTTTTTTTTATGAAAACGCAAATAGAATCTTACTTCCACCGTCTATGGCCCATTTGTCGCAGTATTACCGGCACTGGTTTACGACAGTCGCTTGCTATACTTTCAGAAATTATACCCCTTGAAATAACTGAGGTTCCAACAGGCACGCAGGTTTTTGACTGGACAGTACCCAGAGAGTGGAACATTACGGATGCCTATATCATAAATCCTCGCGGCCAAAAAATTGCCAACTTCAAGCAAAACAACTTGCATGTAATTAATTACAGCACCCCCATTAATACAGAATTGAGCTATGAAGAGCTTAAAAGCCATGTGCATACCATACCAGAAATGCCCGATGCTATACCTTATATAACCACTTATTACAAGGAAAACTGGGGCTTTTGCCTAAGTCACAATGAGTGGCTGGAGCAGCCAACTGAAGGTCTGTACAAGGTTATTATAGAAAGCGAATTAAAATCGGGCAGTTTAACTTATGGCCAGTGTGTGCTAAAGGGAGATACAGACGAAGAAATATTTTTTTCCACCTACCTGTGCCATCCCAGCATGGCTAACAATGAACTGAGTGGCCCACTGGCTGCTGCGTTTTTATATCAAAAACTGGCCGCTTTGCCCCATCGCAAATACACCTATCGATTTCTATTTGCGCCTGAAACTATAGGGGTTATAGCCTTTTTAGCCGAGCATGGAATGGCGTTAAAAAAGAACATGCTGGCCGGCTATGTGCTCACCTGCTGTGGCGATGCAGGCCCTATGACCTATAAGCGCAGCAAAAGAGGCAACACCATAGCCGATGAAGCTGCAGAACACATACTTCAATATAGCCAAAAGCCACATACCATCATTGACTTTAGCGTGGGTGGCAGTGACGAGCGCCAATATTGCTCTGCGGGGTTCAACATGCCTGTAGGCTCACTTATGCGCACACCTTATCAGCAGTTCAAAGAGTACCATACCTCACTGGACAATGAGGAGTTCATAAGCTTTGATGCCCTAACAGAAACTGTAGACACCTACTTTCAAATAACACAATTGATAGAGTTGAACGACTGCTACCGCAATAAAATAGAATATTGCGAACCACAATTGGGCAAGCGTGGACTCTACCCAAATAGCGTAGATCCATTATTCAACCGAACTGAACTTCACCGCCTATTGCACTTTTTGAGTTTTGCTGATGGTAACATGGACTTAATGCACATAGCAGCACACAGGCATGAGAGTGCATTGCACTACAAAAACATAATAGACCAGTGCCGAAAGGCTAATTTGATATAATCCTGTCCAATTTGGCATATTTCGTACTTTGCGCCCTGCCACCTCAGGCCTTATAAAAACTGCAATGGAACTTATCCCGTTTTCGGTCATAAATCAATATCTCAAAGAGCGGCTAATACATCCGCAGCGCTATACATATAAAGAGTTTTCATTTCTTAAAATATTTCAGCACGGCCTATCATTTGCGCTAAATAAATATGACAATAAGCTTATAAAAAATTATTTGTGGCTCCCTATTCAAGCCCAATTAATTATCTATTGGCTTAAAAGTTTAAAAAGCTATAAAAAAAAGTCGGACTATGAGTTTAAAGAAATTGTAATTCTAGATCCTGGTCGTGTGGTAAAAGGAGAAGATGGCTTGTGGCATTCTATCTATTTCGATCAATTAGTAAAAGAACTGGGTAGAGAAAAAATAACCTGGATTAGCACACGCGACAACCCCGGCTTTATATGCGATTATACCATATCTTCCTTTGAACGATATATGCCTTACCCTGATGAGGAGGAGCGCAAGTTGCTAAAGGAAATAATAGGTGCTTTAGAAAATGCTAAACAACTCAAACAATTCACGCCCTACGAGTTAAAACATTTGAACTCGGCCATGCACATTTTCTTCGAGGAATTCAGATTTTATTACCATCTATTTAAGGGGCAAAAAACCAAATCATTATTATTCATTTGCCACTATCACAGCGAGGGATTAATCGCTGCATTAAAAATTTTAGGTATTAAATGTATTGAAATACAGCATGGCCTTATTGCTACCAATGATTTGTACTACGTGTATCATGAGCAGTTTGCTGGCGCTATTGGCAAGGCTCTGTTCCCCGATAAAATACTTACCTATGGTCCATATTGGAAAAAAATATTGGGCATGGGCTGCGAATTTCGATCATCTCAAATCCATATAGCGGGCGACTATTTGTATAGATTAAAAGAAACTAAATTAGAGAAGCCATTAAAAGAAAACATAATACTGGTATGTGCACAAAAGAACTTACACACAGATTATGTAAACTATGGAAAACAGCTAGCCAAACATTTGCAACAGCATCCTGAATGGAGAGCCATTGTAAAATTGCATCCGCTGGAAAAGAATAAACAGGCTTATGACGAATTGCGCCAATATGGAATAGAGATTGCTGACGTAGAGGTGCCATTGGACACACTGCTTGCTAAATGCAAAATTCAAATAAGTATCTACTCCACTACATTTTATGATGCTCTAGGATTTGACATGGTAAACTTCAGCCTTCAAGACTTTGGAAGTATGAGCGACTATGCATCAGATATGATACAAGAAGGGGTGGCAGCACCCATTTTGGCTACCGAAGACCCTATTGAAAAATACTTGCATACTATAAATTCAGGTCATACACTTCTGGCTCGCGAGGAGGTATATGCACCATTTAATCCTAAGTTAATTAGGCAGTTGGTTTTTGAAAGTTAAGTCCAAAAGCCCATTATTTCCGATATTTGCCAACCTTTATTTTATTAAAAACCCCCAAAATCAATTATTGGTAACATGCCTATTCAAGTAGCAGATGACCTTGCATTATTAAAGCAAATGACAGACGACATGAAATCGTCTTCTTCATTATATAATCCCACAAATTATTGGGCTTATTATGAAAGAGTATTGATGCCCGAACTGGAAAAGCAAGGCCTAAAAGATTTTCGCAGAAGAAAACACACTGTGTTGCGCTCATTTGGCGCTACTGATAATATAGAAAAAACCTTGGCTGATGTGCGCCAAAGCCGTCTCTTTTATAATAAAGCCACTAAAGCTTTGCCGGGAAGTGAGGGTATTTTTAATGGTATCAACAAATTGGCTTCAGGAGTAATATCTGCCTTGCCATCTTGGAAACAATCTATTATACAACAGCCATATAGGTTTTGTAGGGAATTAGGAATGAAGTTTAATGCTAAACCCCTAGATAGTTTTTCATATTCAGATGCGGGTAACCCTGAGGACCGAATAGAAGTGGATGGCAGACTGTATACAAACAAGGCCCTCTACTACTATCAGCGGTATGTATACGCGCAGCGTTTTATCAATTTTGACAAGGTACAAACCCTTGTGGAACTTGGCAGTGGTTCGGGCAAAAGCGTAGAGGTACTAAAGAAATTGTATCCGCATATTACATTTATTCTATTTGATATATCGCCCCAACTATATGTGTGCGAGCAATGGTTAAAAGCCGTTTTCCCGGGCGAAGTAGTGTCTTATAGCGAATGCCGCGACATGGCATCATTAGATAATTTGCAGCCTGGCAAAATTTATGTTTTTGGGGCATGGCATTTTCCTCTTTTACAAGGCAAAAAAGTAGATTTATTCTGGAATTGCGCCAGTTTTCAAGAAATGGAACCAGACGTTGTTGCTAACTATTTAAAATTTGTAAATGAATCTGCCAAAGAAGTATTCCTTTTGGAGAAAATGAATGGCAAGGAAACGGCAGACAAAGCTGGTGAAAAAGGAGTGCTAAATCCGGTAACGATAGAGCATTACAAGCAAGGCCTTTCAAATTTTGAAATAAAAGACATACAAACTGCATTGCACCCCGATGGCAAACCAATGTGGAATGGATATGAGGAAAGCATTTGGTTGCGCAAATGAGCAACTTTTGATGTTAATACTTGTCTTTAACTTGAATTAGAATAATTAATTTGAATAAGATGCAGAGATTTATACCACTTTTTGTATTTACCCTACTTTCCTTAATAGCATCTGCCCAAGGCGAGGATGCATCCACTGCTACTACACTTGCTAATAGCTCAGCCAATTTCAATTGCATCCAAAGTTATAGCTCTACCAGCTGCCTTGCTACTAGCACTACGCAAAACTTAGGAGCCACCACCTCCAGCCAAACGCCTGCATTTGGCACTATGGCCAATGATGTTTGGTTCAGTTTTGTGGCTCCCGCGCAGGTAGTCAAAGTCCGTGTTTGCAACCCCACTTTTGATGCCGCATACGAAGTGTGGAACTCTGCAGGCACCGTCATGCTTGCATCGCAAAACAGCAATGCCAATACAGGCGCTGCCGGCAAAGAAGTAAGTTGTGTAACAGGACTAACTTATGGCACATCGTACAAAGTACGTGTGGGCAGAGTAAGTGGCTCAGGTGCAGGTACATTTCAATTCAATATAGAGCATTCAGGTGTTGAGGTACGTTCAACCTATCATCCCACTCCTCCAACAGCCACTTGTTACACCCCGGCCAGCACCATTAAAAGAACCAATACCTGTGCACTAACAGGAGTAGGTTCCACTAGATGGCGCTTTGTACCTGTAAGTGGTGGTGCGGAAATTATTTGCCTTGGAGTGGGTGACCAAAACCTTAGCTCATGCCCAGGCCTTTGCATGAATGGAGATTATATAGTGTATTGCGAGGTGCAAGCCAATGATGCAGAGTGTGGAAATATATGGTGGGGCTACTCCATTGGCTACCAAATAACCATGTGCAACGGAGCATGCGCTACCATTACCTCGCCTACAAATAATGGGGTCATTTGCGATTTGCTTAGTACTCAATTTTCTGTTAATTCGCTTGGCAACGGTTTTTCATACCAATGGAGATTTACTACCGATAACGGAGCGACACAATTTTGTTCAAGCTGGAGCACACAAGGCCAATTCCAGGCATCAGGCACACCTATTCAAGATTGTTTTCGATTTGGAAAAATATACCAGGTAGAAATAAGAGCACGTTTTTGCAGCAATGAACCTGAACCAGAATGGTGCCCTAATAGCATTACTGTTTACACTTGCTCTCCGCCATTAGTGCAGTTTCAATCAGGTCAAGGTTGCAGATACAGAAACCTAAATGGTGGCGCTATTTCAGGAGTATCTATATTAGGGTATGACCAATACAGATTTAGATTTACAAAAGTAGATTTGTGCAGCACTACTCCTCTTACACCCCTTGCACCAGCCTTTACTACCAATTGGATTAATTCGCCATTGTTCAACCCAAATGGACAAGCGGCAATAACAGCGGGCAGTACCTACATGATTCAAATACAGGCGCGCATAAACTCAAATAACTGTCCGTTGTGTGTAGCTGGCACTACCACAAGCATACCTGGCCAGCAGGTAGACTGGGGTCCCCCAATCTATATTACTTTTAGAACAAGCTCTAGCCCACCGGTGGGTACGGTATTGCCATGCTATTGCACCGCTGGTATGACTACTGTGGATGAGCCAATGCCTGAAATAGAAGAACTGCGCTACACAGAAGGAGCCACACAAACAGTAGGAGTACTCACCGCCAGCACACAAGCTCAACGCATGGTGGCCATGGACCTTTCAAAGGCACAAATGACGGGTGATGGTATGCTAACGATATACAATATAAACGGGCAAAAAGTGTATGAACAAGCCTTATACAATTTGGAAGAAAATTATTACTTCAGCCTTAACATGTCAGATAGTATAGAGGCAGGCGTTTACATAATAAGTGTTACTTCTTCCAATGGAGTAGTGACTGATAAAATTTTCTTTAGCGGCCAGTAAAAAGAAAAATACACTTAGAAAAATATACAACCTGCCTTCCATTTTTGAAGGCAGGTTTTTTTTTAACCATACCTCCCATCTTTGCATATAAAAAAATATAAGAAGAAGAATGATAGCAACAATAGATCACCACGGCAGAACGATAAAGGCTGACCTAAGCAAAGGTGTGGACATTTCCATAGCGCTATCGGCCAAAGGCCCTAGAGCCTGGTATGTAGACAAGGCCGTAATAGCTCCTGTAATAAATAAGCATTTCATAGGCAGCACAGCTCTTGGTGGTTCGGTTAACTTTAACAATGTTCAAATGAACCCACATGGCCACTGTACACATACAGAAAGTGTAGGCCATATTGCAACAGAAAATTTCCCTATAAGCACTGCTTTGGTTCAATATTTTTTTTTAGCACACCTCATTAGTGTAAATCCTGATGAAGTGTTGGTAGAGAGTGATTGGCAAAAAATTGGCGACAGTATTATCACTAAAGTGCAATTGCAAACTGCGCTTAAAAATAAAATTCCGGAAGCATTGGTAATTCGCACCTTGCCCAATACCATAGAGAAGAAAACAAGGAATTATTCTAATACCAACTTTTGTTATCTAGAGGATGAAGCCCTTAGTTGGCTGGCCGCGCAGGGTGTACAGCATCTATTGGTAGATCTACCATCGGTAGACAGAGAGAGTGATGGAGGTTTATTGAAAGGTCATCATGCCTTTTGGAATTATCCGCATGCCACCAGAAATCATGCTACCATCACCGAATTTATTTTTGTGCCTGATTCTTTATCCGATGGTGAATATTTATTAAATCTTCAGGTAGCCTCATTTGATAATGATGCAGCACCATCTCGCCCAGTGTTATATAAACTACTGTAAATGACAAATGGTATTTCCAAGAAAGATTTCATGTATAAAAAAACAAAGCCTCCCAATTAGGAGGCTTTGTTTTTATAAAATAAGATTAGATGGGCTTAGTTAGCATCCCACCACAGTTTTGTTTCTAACGCATCAGCACCTTGGTTTGCAATAGCTGCGCCATAACTTCCTGCATTAA
>JANOXJ010000288.1:0-5438 GCA_031418455.1 Flavobacteriales bacterium
TTTTGCGCAGGCATGCTATATGCAGGTAGTGCAGCAGATGTTGCAGCTGTTTTATGGTCATGTGTAAATAGCACAGCAGCAGTGCCACCTGCACCAAGCAGTAGCAGCAGGTACCACATATTAAAGCGTGTAGCGCTTAGCTTGGTAAAGTTGCTCCACCAAAGGGCGCGTCTCATTTTGCCATACACTTGCTGTGGCACTTCAGGCGAATAGTTGTACATAACCTCTTTCACCTGCTGGTAAAATCTTTCTTCACTCATCTTACTTGTTGTTTAATCTGGCTTATTGCGGCCAATTCTTTTTGTAAATATGTTTTTGCGCGGCTCAGTTGCGATTTAGATGTGTTTACATCTATCCCCAACATATCGCCTATTTCTTTATGCATAAATCCTTCCACTACATATAGGTTAAAAACCGTTTTGTATCCATGCGGAAGTTTTTCAATGCAAAGCATCATTTCTTCGGCAGTAAACTCCAGGTCTTCATACGCTATGGGGTCGTTTTTGTGTCGCACCATATCGTCTATATCTTCCTGGTAAGCGTGTTTAAGGTTTTTGCGGTAGTGGGTTATGGAGGTATTTACTGCTATTCTGCGCAGCCAACCTTCAAAACTCCCATCGTGATGGTAGGTGTGTATGTTGCCAAATATTTTTACAAATACATCTTGCAACACATCTTGCGCCTCCATTCTGTTTTTTGCATAGCGCAGGCAAATACCAAAAAGCAAGGAACTAAACTTTTTATATAGCTTGTCCTGCGAGGCCTTTTCGCCCTTCACACAACCTTCTATTAAGTCCTTGTTTTCGTCCATCACACATGTAAAACTACTACAAAACCTAGGAGGTTGCATGGGGACATGGAAAAGTTGACTTTTGCAAGCACAAAAGCAGCAATGTGCACAGCCATGTACGGCACTAATCCATATTTCATTTTTTCCTTTGCGCAGTAAGTATTACATTCGCGCTCCCAAATTTTTTTTACTCTAAAAGAATGATTTCCATAACCCTGCCCGATGGCAGCAAGCGACAAGTGGAGAGCGGCACCACCGCCCTTCAGATAGCTACTAGTATAAGTGAGGGCCTTGCGCGCAATGTGCTAAGTGCCGAGGTAAATGGCGAAGTGTGGGATGCCACACGCCCTATAACGGCTGATGCTACACTCAAGCTGCTTACATGGAATGACGATTTGGGCAAAAACACCCTTTGGCACTCATCTGCCCACCTTATGGCAGAGGCGCTGGAGTCTTTTTACCCAGGTACCAAGTTTGCCATTGGCCCACCTATCGAGAATGGTTTTTATTACGATGTGGACTTTGGCGACAAAGAATTTTCGCAAACCGATTTTGAGAAGGTAGAAAAGAAAATGCTGGAATTGGCACGCGAGAAGAACGAGTACAAGCGTGCAGAAATATCTAAGGCAGAAGCCATATCCTACTTTACAGAAAAGCAAGACCCTTACAAACTGGAGCTTATAGATGGTTTGGAAGATGGAAATATTACATTTTATACCCAGGGCAAATTCACCGATTTGTGCCGTGGGCCGCACATACCTAACACAGGTTTTATAAAAGCAGCCAAGTTGCTCAACGTGGCCGGTGCCTACTGGCGTGGCGATGAGAAAAACAAGATGCTTACCCGTGTGTATGCCATTACCTTCCCGAAGCAGTCGGAGTTAGAAGACTATCTGAAACTGCTGGAAGAAGCTAAAAAGCGCGACCACCGCAAGTTAGGCAAAGAGTTGGGCCTGTTCTGTTTCTCGCAAAAAGTAGGTAGCGGCTTGCCCATGTGGCTGCCAAAGGGTGCCGATTTAAGAATGCGCCTTACCGCTTTTCTTACTGCTGCGCAGAAAAAAATGGGATATGTGCAAGTAATAACTCCGCACATAGGTAGCAAAGAATTGTATGAAACAAGCGGCCACTGGGCCAAATACGGCAAAGACAGTTTTCAGCCAATAACCACGCCTGCCGAGGGCGAGGTGTATATGCTGAAGCCTATGAACTGCCCGCACCACTGCGAAATATTCAAAGCAGAGCCTAAGTCGTACCGCGACCTTCCATTGCGCCTTGCAGAGTTTGGTACCGTGTACCGCTACGAGCAAACAGGCGAGTTGCATGGCCTTACCCGTGTGCGCGGCTTTACACAAGACGATGCCCACATATTCTGCACCCACGACCAGGTGAAGGAAGAGGTAGGCAAGGTGATAGACCTAGTGCTGTACATATTTAAAACATTAGATTTTCCTGACTTTTTAGCACAGGTGTCGCTGCGCGACCCCAACACCCCTGAAAAGTATATAGGCTCTAACGAAAACTGGGAAAAAGCCGAGAAAGCCATACAAGAAGTGGCTAATGAAAAGGGATTGAAAACTGTGGTGGAATATGGCGAAGCCGCCTTCTATGGCCCTAAGCTGGACTTTATGGTGCGCGATGCTATAGGCCGCAAATGGCAGCTGGGCACAGTGCAAATAGACTACAACTTGCCAGAGCGTTTTGAACTGGAATACACTGGTGCCGACAACCAAAAGCACCGCCCTGTAATGATACACCGCGCCCCATTTGGCTCCATGGAGCGATTTGTGGCTATACTTATAGAACACTGTGCCGGACAGTTCCCACTTTGGCTTACGCCAGAGCAGGTTAAAATCCTTCCCGTGTCAGAGAAATACAACGATTATGCAACACTTGTTTCAAAACAGTTGAATTCTTACGATATTCGCGCCCTCGTAGACGATAGGAACGAGAAAGTAGGCAAGAAAATACGCGATGCGGAAATGGAGAAAATGCCTTATATGCTTATAGTGGGAGAGGATGAACAAGCCGGAAACACTGTGGCAGTAAGGAAAAGAGGCGAAGGTGATTTGGGAACCATGAGCATACAAGACTTTGCCGACAAAGTAAACAACGAGATAAAAGAGATGCTTGCAGAGATTTAAACCTGCAAGCCAATAAACAAGAACTTAACAAAAGGAGGAAATCATTAACGCACCGCAGAGGCCGCCCTTTAGAGGACGAAGAATATTTGAGCCTGAACACAAACTAAACGATCGTATTACCGCTCAGGAACTGAGACTGGTAGGCGAGAATATTGAGCAAGGAGTATACAGCAAGGCCGAGGCCTTAAAGTTGGCCGAGCAATTGGAATTGGATTTGGTGGAAATTTCGCCCAATGCAGTGCCGCCTGTTTGTCGTGTGGTAGATTATAGAAAATTCCTTTATGATAAGAAGAAGAAGGAAAAAGAACTGAAATCGAAGCATACGAATGTTACCATTAAGGAAATTCGTTTTGGCCCTAATACGGACGACCACGATTTCGACTTTAAATTGAAACATGCAAAAGCGTTCTTAACAGAAGGTTCTAAGGTGAAAGCCTATGTACACTTCAAAGGCCGCTCTATAGTATATAAAGACCGTGGCGAAATTTTGCTTACGCGATTCATATCAGAGCTTATAGACTTTGGATTGCCTGAGCAAATGCCTAAGCTAGACGGAAAGCGCATGTTTGTGATGATAAACCCGAAGAAAAAGTAGATAGTAGTATAGAGTACAGAGTATTGAGATGGGAGATGGAAATTTACCCAATACCCAATACTTACTACCCAATACCAAACGAATAAAACAACAAATCAATAAATAGTAAAATGCCAAAATCAAAAACCAAATCCGGTGCGAAGAAGCGATTCCAAGTGACTGGTACAGGAAAGATTAAGCGCAAGAAGGCGTTCAAGCGTCACATTCTTACCAAAAAGGAAACCGCCCGCAAGCGTGCCTTAGGTAATGATGGCCTTGTACATGCATCTGATGCTAAATCAATCAAGCGACAATTGCTCGTCCCTTAATGCGCTGCGGCCATTATAAAAAGAGCAGGTAAGTTTAACCCGACCATTGGTACCCCAAGTTTGGATGTCATTAAAAATTCGGATTTTGCGCTAGCCGCAAAATGTCCATGACAGAACCAGCGCCAACGTCAAAAAACACAAAAAAATGCCAAGAGCAAAAAATGCCGTAGCCTCGAGAGAAAGGCGCAGAAAGGTTCTGAAACTAGCCAAAGGCTATTTCGGTTCTAGAAAAAATGTATGGACAGTAGCTAAAAACTCAGTAGAGAAAGCACTAACATACGCTTATGTAGGTCGCAAACTCAAAAAGCGCAGTTACCGCGCATTGTGGATTGCACGTATCAATGCAGGTGTTCGCCCACATGGTATGTCGTACTCTGTTTTTATGGACAAAGTGCACAAGAGTGGTGTGGAACTGAACCGCAAGGTATTGGCTGACCTAGCCATGAATCATCCCGATGCTTTTAAAGCCGTGATAGAAAAAGTGAAATAAATTATTTCATACAATAGGAAAAAAAGAAGGGAACCAATTTGGTTCCCTTTTTTATTTGATACTCAATGCTCAGTGGTATTGTGGCAGTTTGTATATCTGAATGTTTTTGAATTCGCCTATTTTTTCCTTTAGGAATATCGAGGGCAGATTTTCTCGTTTTGCCCTTTCCATATCGTTTATCACTAGGTATTTGGCACCATGCCGTATTCTTTTGCAAAAATTATTAACGCTGTATGGCATGCCAAACCCCGTCCATCCTCTACGGTTCATGAGATAAAGAGATGTTCCAAATGTATCATCGGGCACCGATATTACTTTGTCATTTACACTTACTCCAATGCTGTCTAAATAGGTTTCTATTTGAGTAAGGGCTAGCGTGTATTTGTTATAAGACCAGTTATCGAATTTAAAGTCAGCCACCTCACGTTCACTACTGGAGCTTAAATACGTTTTGCCATCATTGGGTTTATACCTCATTTCTATATTGCTCTTGCAATACCAAACATTATAACATAAGAGGGCTATGGCAAGAAGTTTTATGCCATTTGAATTGGCCAACAACGGATTTATTTTTTTCATTAGCATAATACCCGAAGAAAGCATAAGCAAAGGAAATATAAGCAACACAAGCATGTAATAGTCGTGAACATCCCATTTGAAAAAGAGTATAGCAAAACATGCGCAGCCTATAAGACCAAGTGTGAAAACAATGGTAATAAACCTATCGGATTTTCTGATGGAAGCATAAAAGATCAAAGGAATGGCACACAATAAGTACAATGTGGTGCGGCTAAAGGCTTGATTGATAAGAAAAGCCCTAAAGCTGCGTGCATAGGCACTTAGCTCGGCAGAAGTATAATTCCACATAGGGAAAATGGTGTTGTGAGTGAACCAACCTCCATATTTCTCATTGTAATAACCTACCCAAATTAGCCAAATGGCATTGGCAACAAAAAGGGCTAAAAACCCTGCTAGATGATGACCTTTGTGGCGGAAAATTTTGAAGCTCAAACCAATGTTAAACGGAATAGATTCTAAACAGAAAAGACCCAAAATAATGCCAAAAGGAATGAGAGCAGTCGGTTTAATGAGCCCGGTAAGAGTAAAAAATAAA
>JANOXJ010000289.1:0-1652 GCA_031418455.1 Flavobacteriales bacterium
AGAACCAAATCAAACAGCAAATTTTCTTGTATATCCCAATCCTGCAAGCGATTTTATGAATATTTATTTGGAAACCATTACCAACGAGAACGGACATTTTAGTTTGATAAATTTGGATGGTAAAGAGGTATTGAACTTTGACACCAGAAGTAGTCATACCACTTACATGTTAGATATAGGCACATTGCCAAATGGATATTATGTGCTACATTATACAAGCCAAACAGGCCATACCAAATCAGAAAAAGTGATGGTGATGAGATGAGGAAAGATGAAAAAGCTTTTTGGTTATTTTATTTATTTTTTCTCCAGTTAATTTCTTTCAGCCCTCAATTTCCAAAATGAAATTCTACCGGTTCTAGCACAAAGCCATTGGCGCGCAGCTGCACTATAAGTCCTGTTGGGCCGGGCAAATGCATAGCGCCTACTGCACAAAACACCCGCTTAGTTTTTAATTGCGGAAGCAGGTTAGAAACAAATCGGTTATTCCTATTGTCTATAATGGAGGTCAGCAGTTTTTCAGGATAAAGGTCATTGTCTGCAATGGCTGAAAGCGAATCCAGATTTTGATTGAGATAGTGCTTGAACATTGCTTCTTCTTCCAACTTGGCCATTTCCGGGTGTTTCGCAAATTCAAGCAGCAAGGTGGCTTGTTCTTTTAAGCTCAACACATCTATGCTGGCGGCCTGTTGCCCAAAAGTCTCCAGTCCTATCACTTTTATGCCTTTTTCTTTGGCCATGCCTTGCAGTCGCATATCCATTATTGTGCCGTATGGACTATCTTTTTTGGGCTGCTCCATAGCCGCTGCCATTATAAAAAATGGTTTCATTTTTTTGGTCAATAGCGCTGTAAACGAATCAAAGTTTTTATTAATAAATGAATCTACAATGATGAGTTCTTCTGGAGTGTACAAATCTTCCAATGTAGTGTCTTTCATCATGGCCACAGTCATAGCACCCATTAGTTCTTTAGGGTCGGTCATGTTTACTTCTGAGGCCAGTATTTCGCAACTTTTTATGGCTTTCCACCACTCATCGCTAAAGGTATTGGCAAGCGAATCATTGGTGTGCATGCTTCCAAAAATATAAGAGGTAAGCTTGCAATTGGGCTGTGTTACTTTCCATAACAGTGCATTCTCTGTTTGTGCAAATAGTACGGATGGCAACAGCAGCATGGTGGCTATAATGCCTGTATTAAAAAGGGTTTTCATAATGTGGTATTCATTTTATATGGCCTATTCATTAGCGTAAATCGTGTCAAAGTTGAATTCGCCAACAAATGCAAAAGTATTCGGAAAAATTGACATACAATAGATATGCAGCCTACACATTTTGTCAAAGCTTTGAGTTAAAACCTGAAAAAAATGCAGAAAAATGGCTTTGGTATTTGCATTGTCAGCATGCTGGCATCAAACATTTAAAAACATAATAAAAAAATGAATACTATGATTTCAAACCCAATTCTTCGCACAGTGGCAAAACCTACGAATGCTTTCGACCTTTTGTTCAATGATTTGCCTGTGCGCAATTTATTTTCTAACCAATGGAAAAATAATGCTAGCGTACCTGCAGCCAATGTGCGCGAAACAAAAGAGAATTTCATGTTGGAGTTAGCCGCTCCTGGCATGGAAAAATCTGACTTTAACATTAAA
>JANOXJ010000290.1:0-1547 GCA_031418455.1 Flavobacteriales bacterium
GGCAAAGCCAGCATAACAGAGCAGGATATAAAAACATTTGTAAGCACACTTAAAGTGAGCGATGAAGTAAAAAAAGAACTCAACGCTATAACACCGCATAACTACACGGGTATTGATTTGCTATAATACTAAATTATTTTATATAGCAGTAAATAACCAACTAGTACTTCATGAAAAAATTCAGAGAAATATTTCACCTTGTAAAGGGATATAGAGCGGAACTTATATCCAACTTTATTTTCAATGTGCTTAATGCACTCTTTTCTCTGTTCACCTTTTTCAGTGTAGTACCCTTTTTATACATTCTATTTAGAGTAGAAAAGAAAGGAACGGTAAACGACAATGGAGTAATGAATTCGCTAAGTGTATGGCTAAACAAATTTATAGATGAGTATGGCCAGGTACAAACACTTGCACTGATGTGTGGTGTAATAGTGGTATTAGCGCTTATGAAAAATTTAGTGAATTATTTGTCTCTGTTGAGCATTGCAAAAATTCGCACCGCTGTAAGCCGCGATATGCGCACCACCCTTTACAAAAAAATATTGGATTTGCCGGTAGCATTTTTTACCAACGAGCGCAAGGGCGACCTCATATCGCGTATGACAAACGACCTAATGGAAATAGAATTTTCCGTAATAGGTGCCATAGAAGCGTTGCTCAAATCGCCTGTAATGATTATTCTATCATTGACTACACTGTTCCTCATAAGTTGGAAGCTCACACTCTTTGCACTCATATTTTTACCTATAAGTGGGTTCCTCATTTCGCGTATTGCTAAGAGTTTAAAAAATGCAGCCAAGCGCGGCAAAGACTCATTGGGCGATATGATTAGCACCATTGAAGAAACGCTTACAGGAATTAAAATCTTAAAAGTATTTAATGCCGACAAACAATTTGCACAAAAGTTTGAGCGCAAAAATGATTACTACTTCCGCCTTATGCACAGGCTGTATAAACGCGAATATTTGAGCTCGCCCATGAGCGAATTTATTTCCCTTATTGTTATTAGCATACTTCTTTTTGTAGGCGGGCGCATTGTGCTTAGTGGCGAAACAACTGGTGAAATGCTTATATATTATTTGATTGTTTTCTCTCAAATAATACAACCTGCACGCGCCTTTAGCGATGCAATTTTCAAACTAAACAAAGGAGCTGCATCTCTGGACAGAGTGAACGAAATACTGAATGCAGAAGTAACAGTGTATGATTTGCCTGATGCAAAACCACTTTCAGTTTTTCAGCAAGAAATCGAATTTCGCGATATACGGTTTGGCTACTTTGGCGATGATGTAATTAAGGGCATAAACTTTAAAATTAAAAAGGGTGAAACTGTGGCCCTTGTAGGGCCTAGCGGAAGTGGTAAAAGTACACTTGCATCGCTGCTTGCTCGCTTTTACGACCCACTTGGTGGCGCAGTGCTTATTGATGGCATTTCACTTAGAGATTATAAATTGGAAGATGTGCGCAAGCAAATGGGTTTTGTGTCGCAAGACTCCATACTCTTCAACGACTCAGTAAAAAACAACATAGCCCTTGGCAGCACA
>JANOXJ010000291.1:0-23098 GCA_031418455.1 Flavobacteriales bacterium
CCACTTATCTCAACCATAATGATGTCATGAAAAATTTTCTAATATTAATAATGACGCTGATGCCTATGAGCAGTTACTGCCAGTCATGGCAAAAACTTATTGAAAACCCTTTCAACTATGGTGGGGCACAAGCCTATGGTATTAGAGTAATAGATGACACTGTATATGTCTCCTCTGTATTTGTTGTAGCTGATACTACTACAAATAACAGAGCTGTCATTTCAAAACACAGTCTAGAAGATGGTGCGTTACTTGAGGCTGTGCAATTCTGGGACACTGATTATCAGAATTCAATGTTCAGCTCGCTTTATTCAGGTTTCAATCAACTCTATGATACTGAGGACACTCTCTTTTACATGAGCATTCCGCCATATAATGATGATGAACTACCCGCCATTGATACTCGTTTGCTCGTCATCAATAAAAACTTACAGGTAAATGCGGAATATCCCATAATAGGTTTCGAAGGAGATATGGTTCAAAATATGAATGGTTCGAGGTTAGATGCTGAAGGCAACGTGTTGTTATTTGGTGCACGTTCTAAATCAGGTTCGTACTTTGTTGCAGATTCAGCCAACACATGGTTAGTTAAGATGACACCGGAAGGTGAAGAGCTTTGGTCAAAGCGATATGATGATACACAGATAATAAGTTATCTCTCACCGTTATCGGATGGAGACATCCTTTTCAACTGCGGATGGAGTGCCCCGTCAGTTCAGAACGAAAAGAGGGTAATTAAGACAAACTCATTAGGAGAAGAGCAATGGCGCATGACATTTGGTGGTACATATACAAGCGCATTGTCAGCCATAGTAGAATCGAGTGAAGAGAAAATCATTTTGGCCAACGGATGGAATTACTTTTTTGTAGATGAGCCAGGCACGGGTTGGTGGTACAGAACATGGCTTCAATTCCAAAAAATAGAAGATTTGGGCGATTCGTATAATATTGAAGCTGATGTAAAATACGCACCTACCACAAATGTACAAGAAGTTTTTGGTATTGAAGAAATGCCAGATAGCAACTTATTGGCGTGGGGTATTGTGCAGAACACCTCAGGCGATACTTATGATACCATTAACCAGATTTGGACGAAGCCCGTAGAACGTGGTTTTTTAATGATGTTGAATGCTGATTTGGACAGTCTTTGGTTTCGTACCTATTACCATCCTGATGATGATTGGCTGCAAATGCACAGCGAATACCTCATCAGCGATGTAGCCCCTCTAGAAGATGGCGGCTTTGTAACCTGCGGCTGGGGCGATATACACGACTTAGGTAATTTGCAACAAGTCTGGCTCATGCGCCTAGACGAATACGGCTGCCTAGAACCCGGCTGCCAAAACATAGATGTAACTGAAATTGTGCTAGGATTTGAAAATAGCATGAGTGTATTTCCAAATCCTGTTGAAGATATTTGCACAATAGAATGGAATGTAGACAAAGTTTCTACCATAGAAAAAAACTTTAGCCAATCGGAACTCATTATTACTGACACCCAAGGCAGAGAATTGCAACGTTTGCCAGTAAACAACTTTGGCAATCGCCATCATATGCAAATAGACATGAATAGCTTTGCAAGTGGCATGTATCAGGTGCATTGGGTAAGTGACGGGGCTTGGTTGGATACAGTGCAGGTGGTGAAGGAATAGGATTTAGTTTTAAACCTTTTTCGCCTTAAACTTGTTCCTTCAAAATAATTGTTCTGATAAATAAATAATTCCATAATGGAAAACCAAGAAATACTGAACCAATTTGAGGCTTATGTGGAGGCTGAAAACAAAGTAGAAGCTAAAGACTGGATGCCCGATGGCTACCGCAAACAACTGGTGCGCCAAATAGCGCAGCATGCGCATAGCGAAATAGTGGGTATGCTACCGGAAGGCAATTGGATAACACGCGCCCCATCGTTGCGCAGAAAAACAATACTTATATCGAAGGTGCAAGACGAGGCCGGCCATGGGCTGTACTTGTACAGCGCGTGCGAAACTCTTGGCGTGGACCGCGATACATTGCTAAACGAATTGCACACTGGCAAGGCCAAATACTCTTCCATATTTAACTACCCCACTACCTCGTGGGCAGATATGGGTGCTATAGGATGGCTGGTAGATGGTGCAGCTATAGTAAACCAAGTATCGCTGCAACGCACTAGCTACGGGCCATACAGCCGAGCCATGGTGCGCATTTGCAAGGAGGAAAGTTTTCATCAGCGCCAGGGCTACGAGATAATGATATCGCTCGCTAAAAAAGGAAATGCAGCACAAAAGCAAATGGCACAAGATGCTCTGAACCGCTGGTGGTGGCCATCGCTTATGATGTTTGGCCCTAGCGATGCACACTCGCCTAACAGTGCACAAAACATGGCTTGGAAAATAAAACGCCATAGCAATGACGACCTGAGACAAAAATTTGTGGATATGACCGTGCCGCAAGCGGAATACCTAGGCCTTACCCTGCCAGACAAAGACCTAAAGTGGAACGAGGCCAAAAAAGGCTACGACTTTGGCGAAATAGACTGGACAGAATTTAACGAAGTGGTAAAAGGCAATGGTCCATGCAACAAACAACGTGTGGAAGCCCGCACCAAAGCCTACGAACAGGGTGCATGGGTGCGCGAGGCAGCTGTGGCTTATGCTGAAAAGCAAGCAGCCAAGCAGAACAAAAGCGCTGCCTAAACATACGGAATGCTACATATCCAATTTGACCCATTTCCTGAGCTGAGCACCCACAGATTGGTACTGCGCAGAATGGTGGCCAACGATGCTGAGCGACTTTACCAATTGCGGTCAGACCCGCGTGTAATGCAATATATAGACCGTCCTCTTATGACTAGTTTGGATGATGCCTACCCATTCTTGGCCAAAAACGATGAATATATTGAAAATCAAGAAGGTATTAATTGGGCTATTTGCTTAAAGGATGAAAACCTGCTCATTGGAAATATTTGCCTTTGGCATTTTAGCAAAGAGAATTACCGCGCAGAACTGGGCTACTCGCTTATGCCACAATACTGGCACCGCGGCATTATGAGCGAGGCCATGCAAGCCGTGTTACGCTATGGTTTTGAAACCATGAAGGCCCATAGCATAGAGGCCGACACCAATCCCATAAACATAGACTCATGCAAAACACTTGAGTTAAACGGCTTTAAACGCGAGGGCTACTTTAAAGAAAAATACTACTGGCAGGGCGAGTTTAGAGATAGTGCAGTGTATTCGCTACTGCGCAGCGAGTGGCAACAAAATTCTGAAAATGTATAGAAAACAAAAAAGCCACTTCGGCTAGCGAAATGGCTCTTTTGAAATGTGTTTTATTCTAAAGAAAGAATTACTTCTTTTCCTCAGTTACTGCAGCTGTTTTAGCTTTTGCAGCCTTAGTAGATTTTTTGTCCTTAGCAACTTCGGTAGTGCCGCTAGCAGCACCCTTCTGGCAGCATGAACCTGCGCTAGCAGTGCCATTGCCTTTTTGGCAGCATGAACCACCTTTTGCAGATGTTTCGCACTTAGCACCAGATTTAGCAGCATCCTTTTCGCACTTTGCCTTTTCAGCCTCTGTGCATTTTACTACTTTGTCTTTAGATTCTGTTGCAGTGGTAGTAGAGGTAGTTTGAGCAGTAGCTGCTGCGCCTAAAAATGCTACAAATGCGAACAATGCAATTAACTTTTTCATTTTTTTTATAATTGTGTTTAAATGGTTTTACAAAAATAACTCGATTTTACGATACGAAGGTAAACATATACCGTGCCGTTTTACGACAAATAACATTTCTTTAGTTACAGGTTTTAAAAAATAAATGTGGACGGACATTTAGACTAAGGAAAAAACCGACTCTATAGAAAGCCTATCTTGCGCCTGCCCTGCAAGGCAAAACAATTGGACCCAAAGTACGTTTTTATTTTGAACATACTAAATACAAAGCGGTACAATAGCTGCAAGGCATAAGCTACATGGCAGAAAATAAAAGCATAACGTTTAATAACAAGTACAAAGAGGAATTTTTGAAGCGGCTGGACGAAAAGCCATCCAGCAGGCTCAATATTGTGTACCAAGCCATTATAGTGTCGCTTATAGCCCATGTCTTTATGCTTTTCATTACCCAAATGCTTACGCAAGACCATAGCATGGCAGAGCAACAAACCTATATGCCACTGGAAATGGACATGATAGAGCCTGAAATGATTCAGCAATTGCCCGAGCAGCAAGCCCAAATGCAAAACCGAAGTGGCGAGCTACGCAATGTGACAGCCAACAACAACTCTCAGAGTACCAATGAGGTGGTAAACTACCGCGGCATGACACAGCAGCAGATAAACGACCAGGTGTACAACGACCTAAAGGCCATGGAGGCAGAAGAGTTTGCCAAATTGCAAAACGGTAAGCCTGACTATAGTGTAAAGCCCAGTGGCAGCGGCACCGCCCAACAACAAAAGCAACCGGACAAAAATGACTGGTACAACAAACAGTCGCAAACAAAAAGCTATAGTGGCAATGTAACAGCGAGCTATGACATGAGTGGCCGCGATGCCAACTACAACCCTGTGCCCACCTACCGCTGCAAAACCCAAGGCACGGTGGTAATAAGTGTAACTATAAACCAACTAGGCGAAGTAACAGATGCCAAAATAAACGAGGCACAAAGTAGCCTGAATGAATGCCTTCGCACAGAGTCGGCCACCTACGCACGCAAATGGAAATTTAACTACAAGGATGGGGCTGACAAAAAACAAAGCGGCACCATTTCCTTTACATTTAGTGCGCAGTAACCTTTAGGCTCCATATGCATAATCGTGCAGGTACTCAAAGTGCGGAGTAAGCTCTCCTTCTAAAGTAGTTTCTGTAGCCTTCCATACTAAATGATCGGGATCAGCTTTTAATAATAGCGGAAGTACTTTGGAGATTAATTCGTTGCCAAAATCTTCGCTTGCATCTTTGGGCAATTCACACGGAAGGTTATCAATTGCCATTACACAAATGGCATCTTTCTCCTGCCAATCGCACTCCACATTTTGCAACCTGTGATAGCCGAAAATAGGATCTGAAATTTTAGATGCTTTAATGGTAGAAGCTATAGGGCCATTGGTATCGCAACTTACATCTGCTATAACCATGCAGCGCCAATCAGCATGTCTCATATCCTCTTCCGACAAAAGAACAGGATTGCCGCCAGCCCACAAGTGGCAAGCTATGTATAGGTCTGCCTTGCGCACGGTTTCTGCTAGGGTAGAAATGTATTTTTCAGGATTGCTGTAAAAATCTTTTTTATCGAAACCACCAAACTCCTTGCGCACATAATACTCGTGCGTGTCCAGATGAACATATATAGGATGATCAAATTTTTTGGAGAAATAATCTTCCTCATTCACTCTTTCAATAGGAAGCAATTTCATTATCTCCTCTGCCCCATTGCCCACTCTGCCAAATCCTGTTACCACAATTTTCATGTTAGGTGGCAGCACTATTTTTTTCATTTCATCTTCCATCTCTTTTCTATCTGCACAATCGCTGGGCGATTTAAGTTCATACAGATTGTGCTTTTTGCCAAAGGCCCTAAACCCCTCATAAGCACCTACAATGCCAGCATAGCGGCCAAATCCTATGAGACGTTTATTGTCAGTACCTTTAAGTGTTTCATAATCTACCAGTCTTATTTTCTTGTCGAGAAGGGCACGCAATAGTTTCGCATTGTGTGGTTGCTTTTTAATGGTATGCGAAAAAAACATGTAAGACTTGCCCGGCAAGAGCATGGCAATAGGCACTTCTTTAACTCCCAAAATAAGGTCGCAATCTGATAAGTCTTCTTGCATCGCAATGCCTGCTGTCGCATACTCATCATCTTTAAACTTGCGTATAGGACTGGGCTGCACTACTACCTCTATACCAAATTTGGTTTTCACGTCAGCACATTGGGCAGGAGTAAGAGGTACTCTAAAATCAGGTGGTACTTTTCCTTCACGCACTATTCCTATTTTGGATATTTTAAAAGGCATACTTTCTATTTCTTAATTTTTCTTGAGCGCGCGAAGATGCAACGCGGCAGTGGAAGTATGCAACAAAACATTCATAATGGCGCTATCTTTGCAGCTCGTTCTTTGAATTTATCAGCAACACAGCTGCCACAGTTGGCCATCAACTATAGTTGGATAATGCAGTTTAAAAATGCATTATTCAGCCATAATAGTTGCGACCATCTTACCATTTTTTTTACATGGGCCCGACTTTGGATTTGACAGCGAGATGAATGACTGAGTAAGCATGCAGAGCATTTTGTAGTGAGGCTCTTAAATCTGAAACTACAAGTCAGAAATGACAACACAACTTATGCGCTTGCAGCCTAATCACGGTACGTGATTACGCCTAATGTCGGCCAAGGGTCGGCACAAGCAAGTCCCGCGTATCAACCCTGCTCTTGGTAGTTACGCAACGGGGCTTCGTGAAAGAGAGATCGCCAGAGATGACTCACATACTCAAAGGCTAAACAAACATGTGATAAGTGTTGAGCTTGCCTGTCTGTGGGCTAATCAGCATCGAAAAATAATTGCAGAATAAGCATGAAGAAAGCTTGGGGATTCCTTGTTTGGACGTGGGTTCGAACCCCACCGGGTCCACCAATTGAATTAAAAGCCAACTATAAAGTTATAGTTGGCTTTTTTTGTTCTAATAGCTATAACTCAAGATAAATAACACTTTTCATTAACACTTATTTAAGTTTGCACTGCGCAACTTTGCGCCAGCTAATTCGTTTTAGCCATTCACCCAAGCTTGTATTTTTAGGTTTGAAACAGCACAGCCACATAGCACTTTTATCAAGAACACTTATGCTTTTAAGCATTTTGTTTTTGTCTGTTGGCAAACCTTTGTATACATTCTATTCTGATTTTTCGGCCAATGCAGTAGAGCAAAACGCAGGTTCGCATATAGATGATACAGATAAGAGTTTTTTTAGCATTGCTTCTGATACTTTTTTCAACGAAGCTGAATCAGAAGATACAGAATTAGATTTTGACCACATAGGTTCAACTAATTCCTTTTCTCTATTTGTACTTAATGCAACCATCTGTGTTGCCCAGCATGTAAAAAGCCCGCCACTATCTAGAGTGGCCTATTACATTCTTTTCCAAAACTGGAAGTTGTTTACAATTTAATTAATCAGGGGCCTTATTTTAAGACTCACTGCGCGAACTTATAGCTATAAGCCGCATTCAGTTTATATTCCTACTATTGTTATATTTCTTAGCCGTGCTGGCGACAATATTTTTTTTTCTGCGTGAAAAAAAATCTGAAAGGTCACACTAATTTTTTCAGGCAATAGGTCACGATGGAATTTCGAATAAACTTGAATCAATTCGATTAATTACTTTTTACAAAATGACTTATCTCAAATGACACATAATTATCTAAATGATATAAATGAAATTATGAAATCCACTTCTAAGTCCATCCATTTTGATGAAAATAAAGTGCTGCATGATTTGAAGCACTACCTTCCTGCACAAGCACCGCTTAAGGATTTTATTCATCACAATACGCTGCATGCTTTTCAGCACGAAAAGTTTTTTGATGGCACAAGGCATGCTTCTGAAATGCTGGGTTACAAGGTTTCCTTGTCGCTGGAGGAGTATAGAAAACTATATGCTGAAAATCGTATAAGCAATGAGGCCATAGAGAAAACTATAACTGAAGAATATGGCACAGCAGACCTTGGTATTTGGAAGAAAAAAATGCTTGAAGAAAAATACAAACACCCTGAATTGCCTCGCATAGGCATGCTAAGGGCCAATTGGAAAAAGCATTACAAAATAGATTTAGATTCATTAGTACAACCCACCATGTTTCGCATAGTGTGCAGCTATTTAGACCAGGGCATTTCTATTTGGAATTTTCCACTTTGGGAAAAAGGTTTTCTCACCTCCATACGCGAAATGGAAAAAAACAGCCTATTTGGTTTTTTTAAAAACGACCGTGCTAAAAAACTACTTATAGACGGTAGAGTGGAACTGGAACAACTTCTAAAAATTCTTGTAGGAGATGAAAAGTACTACGAACAATATCTTTTTGACCAGCAATTTTCGCATCAGGGATGGAGTGGCATGGTGGCAGCAGTAGAGCAACAGCCAGAAACTCTGTTAGACAAAAAGAATATAACTCTGCACGACTTTATTCTGTTTGAACTTTTGTTAGAAATAGATGCCCTTGACACACATTTTGGTAAAGTATGGGCGCCACTTGCCATACAAATGGGACATCCGCCTAAATCGCTATTTGCAGAAACTCCAGAAACAGAGCTAACTAAAGTAACTGTGTTGTGGCAAAAAGCATTAGAGCGCACCTATTACAACAGAGTTCTAAGTGGGTTAAAATATCAGAATAAGGATAATGGAATGAAGACTGAAAAAAGTTTTCAAGCAGCATTCTGTATTGATGATAGAGAGTGTTCGTTTAGAAGATATATAGAAAAAGAAGCGCCCGATTGCGAAACTTTTGGCACTCCCGGATTTTTTGGTGTTGAGTTTTTCTTTCAACCTCAAAACGGAAAATTTTACACCAAGCTTTGTCCTGCACCGGTGACTCCCAAGTATTTGATAAAGGAAATAGGCAAAGGTGGCAAACTGAAAACTGAGGCGCATTTTTCTAAACACTCGCACAACTTTTATACGGGGTGGCTCATTACTCAAACCTTAGGATTTTGGTCGGCCTTTAAACTATTTCTAAACATATTTAGACCTACCATGAGCCCTGCCACGGCCAGCTCATTCAGGCACATGGATGCTAATGCCAACCTTACTATAGAACACCAACATGGTGCAGCTACCGAGAATGGATTGCAAATAGGATACACCATAGAAGAAATGGTAACACGTGTGGAAGGTGTATTAAAAAGCATAGGACTGGTAAAAGATTTTGCGAGTTTGGTATACATAGTAGGCCACGGTAGTAGCAGTGTAAACAACCCACACTTTGCGGCATATGATTGTGGCGCATGCAGCGGCAGGGCAGGATCGGTAAACGCACGTGTGCTATGCCATATGGCTAACCATAAAGAAGTGCGCCAGGCACTTGCTCTACGTGGTATTACTATTCCTGATAGCACACAGTTTGTAGGCGGACTACATGACACTACGCGAGACGAAATAATCTTCTTTGATCTAAATGCCTTGTCGGCATCTAATGTTGAAGCGCACGCAAACTATCGCAAAGTTTTTGATAAAGCATTAGACAATAATTCGAAAGAGCGCTCAAGAAGATTTTATTCTATAGCTACTGAGCAAAGTGCTGAACGCATACACAAAAAAATAAAAACACGTTCTGTATCACTTTTTGAACCAAGACCAGAACTGAACCATGCCACCAATTCGCTTTGTATAGTAGGCAGAAGAGAATTAACTAAAGGCTTGTTTTTAGACAGGCGCTCATTTCTCAACTCTTATGATTACAGAGTAGATCCTGAAGGTAAATTTCTTTTGAATATTTTGAAAGCTGCGGCACCCGTGTGCGGTGGTATCAATTTAGAATACTACTTCTCGCGTGTGGACAACCAAAAACTTGGAGCAGGCACTAAACTGCCGCACAATGTGATGGGGCTAATAGGCGTAGCCAATGGTATAGATGGTGATTTGCGCCCAGGCCTGCCAAGTCAAATGATAGAAGTGCACGACCCAGTAAGGTTGCTCATAATAGTAGAACACCTGCCGGAGGTAGTGTTAAATACTATAAAGCAAAACGAGGCCACATACGAATGGTTTAAAAACGAGTGGGTAAATCTGGCTGTAGTAAATCCGGAGACCAACGATGTTTTCATTTTCCAAAATGGCTCGCTAGTTCCTTATGATTTTATACCTGAAGAAATAGAAACACCTTCGGATTTAAATCAAATTTTGGAGAAAGAACACGAAAACATTCCTGTATATCACATTCACAACTAAAAAATAAATCCAATGTCAGACTTACTTTTATTTTTCATACTAGTGCCATTGGTTGGATATGCTTTAAGCCTATTCATAAAACCAAAAGCAGAATATACTTTGGCCAGATTGACAGCGGCCATTGTAGGCATGCATCTGCTTGGCTCCATCATTTTTGTAGTTATGTGGCTTGCAAGCGGACACCCAAGTCTTAACCACAAAGACATAGTCCTCTTTCAATCTACCGGTTACGAATTTTTTATTGATTTCAGTTTTGACAAAATAACTGCTGTATATGCCCTGGTTGGAGCCTTTCTAACATTTTTAGTGACCATATATAGCCGTTACTATTTGCACCGTGAGCATGGTTACAAAAGATTTTTTAATACCATTTTGCTTTTTTATTTAGGTTACAACATCACCATACTGTCAGGTAATTTAGAAACACTTTTTATAGGTTGGGAAATACTAGGTATATCATCATTCCTTCTTATTGCATTTTATAGAGACCGCTACCTGCCGGTTAAGAATGCTGTTAAGGTATTTTCTATTTATCGCATAGGCGATGTGGGACTTATATTGGCTATGTGGCTGAGCCATCACTTGTGGCATGAGAACATAACATTTTTTAAGCTTAGTAATTATGAATTGGTAAGTGACCATTTACAAAATCACAGCTTAACCGGTGTTTTTATTTCGCTTATGATATTGATAACGGCCGCTGCCAAATCTGCTCAAATGCCATTTAGCACATGGTTGCCTAGAGCAATGGAAGGCCCTACTCCATCTACTGCTATTTTTTATGGATCGCTCTCAGTTCACCTTGGTGTGTTTCTTTTGCTCCGCACATTTCCATTTTGGGAGCACCAATCATCTGTGCGTATCACTATAGGACTGCTTGGCTTTATAACAGCGGTTATTACTACAGGCATAGCGCGTGTGCAATCATCTGTAAAAAGTCAAATTGCCTATTCTTCCATTGCACAAATAGGATTAATATTTATTGAAATTTCATTTGGTTGGCTCGATTTAGCGCTCATACACTTTGCAGGCAATGCATTCTTAAGAACCTACCAACTATTGGTATCGCCATCAGTAGTAAGTTATTTGATAAGAGAACAGTTTTACAATTTTTCTCCTCGTCAACATTCTTTTGAAGACTCATTGCCAAAAAAAATGCAATACACATTCTATATTTTATGTTTGAAAGAATGGAATTTGGATAGCAGCATGTACCGCTATTTGTGGAATCCCTTAAAAACCATTGGCAAAAAACTCAATTTTCTCAATAAGCAATTTGTTATTACAGCATTCATTTCTGTATATGCACTAGGTGTAGTAGCGTTGTATAACCAAGAATATATTGCTCCTAAAATTCTTCATTTCTTACCTATTTTCTTTTCATTCATAGGTCTAATAATGGTGATAAAATCATTTACCGAAAGAAGAAAAGTAGAGCAAAGCTGGATGCTGGTTATAATGAATCACTTTTGGATTGCACTTGCCATTTCTTTCAACGAGCATTTTGATCTCAGCCACATAGTGCTTTACTTAAGTGGTATAGTAGTGGCTGGCAGTATTGGATATTTAGTGCTTAGATGGCTTAAAAAAATAGAGCACCATACGGATTTAGATCAATTTCATGGACACTCCTTTAAGCATCCAAAAATGTCTGTAGTGTTTTTTCTTGCATGTTTAGGTCTGTCAGGTTTTCCCATTACACCCACCTTTATTGGAGAAGACCTAATTTTTAGTCATATAGCCGAACATCAGGCCGCGCTTGCATTTTTTACTGCATTAAGTTTGATAGTAGATGGGCTTGCCATCATTAGAATTTATGCCCGCGTATTCTTAGGGCCTCACGTTAAGTCGGTATACGAAATGGCTTATCGTTCATCTTAAAAAAAATAAATTTCTCTAAACGAATTAAAAAATTTCCTCAATAAAATAAAAATAAATTATATGACAAATAATAATATCCCCAAAGACGGAATAGAAGGATTAAAGCAAAACTGGAGAGCAGATATGCTTTCTGGATTTTTGGTATTCATTATCGCATTGCCTCTAAGTATGGGTATTGCACAAGCGAGTGATTTCTCGCCTATTTACGGACTTATTACTGCTGCTATTGGAGGTTTGGTTGTATCCTTTTTTGCAGGTTCTCATCTTACCATTAAAGGTCCAGCTGCCGGACTCATAGTAATTGTAGCAGGCTCTGTATCAGAATTTGGTGGCGGTGAAGTAGGGTGGAAATTGACTCTTGGCGCAATAGTAATAGCAGGCTTAATTCAAATACTATTCGGTTTTCTGAAACTTGGGAGGTTAGCCGATTTCTTTCCGCTTTCAGCTGTTCATGGCATGCTGGCAGCCATAGGCATTATTATCATAAGCAAACAATTTCACGTATTGCTCGGCCAAAATCCTGTGCACGGTTGGTTAGATCCTGAATTGGCAGACCCAGCTAAAAGCAAACCGCTTGTAGAACCATTTGAACTAATTCAAGCCATTCCAAATACTATAAGAAGTTACGATCATATAGCGCTTATAGTTGGTTTGGTTAGTCTGCTCATAGTTTTTGGATGGCCCATGATAAAAAATAATATAGCTAAAAAAATTCCGGCTCCTTTAATTGTGCTTATTGTAGCCATTCCCCTTTCAAAATTTTTGGCTATGAATCCCAAACTATTCATCCATTTTGATAAAAGCTTGTTAGATACCCTTTCATTCAATGTTTCATTTAAAGGCATGGCACAAACTACCACATTTATTAAATATGTTGTTATGTTTGCTCTAGTAGGTAGCTTAGAATCGTTGCTTACAGTAAAAGCCATAGACCTTCGCGACCCATGGAAAAGAAAATCTAACCCCAACAAGGACCTCACAGCTGTGGGGTTAGGCAATACTCTTTCTGGTTTAGTTGGCGGTTTGCCTATGATTTCGGAAGTGGCACGCTCCTCTGCCAATGTTGCTAATGGTGCGCGAACAAGATGGTCTAATATGTTTCATGGTGTTTTTCTGCTCATATTCCTGCTGCTAGACCTGGAGTTTAGCGACATTATTCCAAAGCCTGCTCTTGCTGCTATGCTTATTGGGGTTGGGGTAAAGCTTGCTCACCCGCGCGAATTTGGATATATGCTTAAGATAGGCAAAGAACAACTTGCAATTTTCATAGCCACTATACTTGCCACATTAGCAACAGATTTACTTATTGGAATAGGAGTGGGCATAATAGTTAAAATGATATTTGAAATAATTTCAGGTGTGAAAATAAAAGAAATGTTTAGAGCCAAATTAGAAATTTCGCAAGACCATAAGAATATAGATATAATTGCACATTCTGCTCTTGTTTTTAGCAACTACATATCGTTATATAAACAACTTTTAGCTTTGCCTTCAGGCAAAAACGTGAATTTCATGTTGAACAAAACTGCAATGGTAGACCATTCTACTATGGAAAATTTACACCATTTTGCCGAAGACTATTCTCGCGATGGCGGACGCTTTTTATTAGTTGGTTTAGAAAATCATAAACAATTATCAAATCACAAATATTCTGCTAGAGTAAATAAACAAAATAAAATAAAATCGAAATGAGAATTCTGACCCTTGTGCTGATTATTAATCTAGCATTTTCATCTATACAATTGAATGCGCAATCGAATGTTACACGCATTGTATCAAACCAAAGTCATGTATGGTTCATTTTAAACGGCACAATAAAATTAAATGAGCAATATTCCCTCTTTTACGACTTTCAAAATAGAAGAGCTGAATTGGGTGAAGACAATCAACAACTATTGTTGCGTGCAGGTATGCTTAGAAATATTGGGCAAGACAGGCAAATTGGTCTGGGCTATTGTTTTGTTCAAACCTATCCCTATGGCGACTTTCCGGTGGCCAATAGTTTTCCGGAGCAACGCATGTGGGAGCAATTTGTAAGCACGCAAAAATTTACCAAAAGCACCTTAGTGCACAGGTATAGATTAGAACAACGATGGATAGGAAATTCTGCCACAGGCGAGCTGAACCCCACCAGATTTGAAAACAGAATAAGGTACATGTTACGCTGGAATAAACCACTAGCTATGATTAAGGAAAAACAACTCTACCTTAATTTATTCGATGAACTGTTCATGAACTTCGGACAAAATGTTGGTCGCAATATTTACGACCAAAATAGATTAGGAGCCAATATAGGTTTTCAGGCAACTAAATTTTTTAAGGTAGAACTTGGCTACCTCAATCAAATTATACAACAAAGAGGACTCACTGCCAATGGGTTAAGCAAAATGGAAAACAACCATACTGCAACAGCATCAGTTACAATAACTCTGTGATGGAATACCCTGTATGAAAACACGAAAAATTAGTAAAAAATAAATTATTTGCCTGGCGAGATGGCACAATTAAAAATAACAATGTATTTTCTTAGATGATTATCAATTTGATAAAAACTGTTGTTATATCAATTTCTCATTTGCCCTAGAAATACCAAAAAAACTTATTCTATTTACTATTCGAGGAGCAGCACTTTATCACTCATAAAACTGAACCACACCAGTTTCTATATGGTACATACCCCCTATCAATTTAATGACACCTTCGCTCTCCATTTCAGCTACAATAGGACTCTCGTTTCTAATGCGCTGCATTGTATTGAAGACATTGTTCTCTGCTACCTTGTTTACAAAATTTAGGTTAGACCCAGTCCGGTTTTCAGATATTGTATTTTCGTTTTCTATAGCTGGTTTTATCTTGTCCAGAAGTTTAGTAAGGTTACCCAAGTGTACATTATTGCACGCTCCTACAATAGCACCGCACTTGGTATGACCCAATACAAGAACTAATTTAACACCAACTTCTTTTACACCAAATTCTATGCTACCTAATATATCTTCATTTAGAATATTACCAGCTATTCGAACACTAAAAATATCACCTAGACCTAAATCAAATATATGCTCCGTTGTAGTTCTGCTATCTATACAACTTAGCACAATTGCAAATGGATTTTGACTTAATGTGGTAGCACTCATTTGCTGCTTTAAATATTTTCTTGTTGTTTGGCCTGTCAAAAATCTTTTGTTGCCTTTTTTAAGAATTTCAAGGGTCTCATTTGGGGTCAATCTTTTTTGACCTTCCTTGTCGAGCAATTCTACAAATTGAATATGATCTTCTAATTTGTAATGTTTTTTGAGTCCTATTAGATTCAATTTTATGTCTTTATCACGAGCCACACGGTGTTTAAAATCCCTTAGCACTTCTAATACATCATGGTCTATATAATCAGAATATGATGCATCAATTATGACTTTAGTTTTTTCAGGTATATTCCATAGCGTTTCTTTAATACTAGCCTTATTGAAAAACGAGACCTGATTGGGAAATTCTATACGCACCGTTTCATCTAAGTGGAGTGTCTCACGATTTAAATGAAAAGGATTTTCAAAATTACTCTTGAGTATAAAAAATATGCTAATCCCAAGGCCAATAAAAACACCAATGAGCAAGTCAGTAAATACTATGGCTAAAACGGTAACCACGAATGGAATGAATTGGTTTACCCCCTTCTTATACATTTCTGTAAACAATTCCACTTTTGCTAATTTGTAACCAGTAACTATAAGAATGCACGCCAATGACGCTAAAGGAATAAGATTGATTAATGATGACAGTGATACTAAACTAATCAATAATAAAAACCCATGTAATATGGTAGACATTTTGGTTTCAGCACCCGAGTGTATATTTACAGAGCTCCGCACTATAACAGATGTGATAGGCAATCCGCCAAATGTTCCGCAAATTGTATTGCCAATACCTTGAGCAATCAATTCTCTATTAGGTGATGCTATACGTTTTTTCGGGTCTAGATTTTCCACACCTTCTAAATTCAGAAGGGTTTCTATAGATGCCACAAGTGCTATTGTAACAGCAACCATCCAAACTTGAGGATTTGAAATGCCTGCAAGATTTGGAAATGTAACAAAAGAGGCGAATCCATCAAAACTTGGAATTTTTACCAAATGCTCTTCGGAAATAGTTAATTGCGGGAAAAATTTGCTGAATAAATAATTAAGTGCTACTCCTAATATTACTATAAATAAAGCCGAAGGATAATATTTAATTTTTTTGATGGGTAACTTATCCCAAAAAATCAAAATGACAAGTGATATAATTGAGGTGACTATAGCTCCCCATGAGAAATAACTAAAAATATTAAGTAATTCTGAAAATGTATTTTCACCATCACTTTGTACAAATGCAAAGTCATCCTCAGGATTTCTGTCAAAACCTACTGCATGCGGAATTTGCTTGAGTATAAGAATAACACCGATAGCTGCCAACAGTCCTTTAATAACGTTGCTGGGTATATAATTGGCAATAAATCCACCTTTGGCAAAACCTGCAATAACTTGCAATACACCAGCGATAAGCACCGCTAACAAAAAAGTCTCGAATGAACCTAATTTGGCAATAGATGCAAACACTACAGCCGCTAAACCCGCTGCCGGGCCACTTACACTAATATTAGAATCACTTAATATACCCACAACAATACCACCGACAATTCCTGCGATAACACCGGATATGAGCGGAGCTCCGCTGGCAAGTGCCACGCCCAAGCAAAGCGGCAGCGCTACTAAAAACACTACAATACTGGCGGGTATATCGTTTTTTAATTTTGTAAACATTAGTAAAGTTTAGTTATAAATTCCCTTTTTATTAATCGTCTAATTTATATGGAATAACTGGTTTTCCCTTTCGCAAAATTAATTTTAAGTACCCATGAATTAAATAATGATGCACTATTTTATTTTTTATTTATAAAAACACGCGATGTTTATTCCATGCCTTAGCCGCTCGATTTAACTTCAAAAACAATAGAAAACATGACATGCTCCCATTTTACCCATAGATAAACATAGACCATTCGGTTTCTAAATAAGTAATACTCTTGATGAACGGCACACTATACTTTTTTCTCAAAATATGCCATTGAAATTTTCACTTGCCACCATTACTGCCACTCTTCCCACTAATTAGCTCAAATGCCATTGCAGGTGAATGTTACGCGTTCAGTGTCTGACCAAAATCACGCTTGGTTTATTTTAAATGGCACTGTAAAATTGAATGATAAGTATTCTGTCTTTTACGACTTTCAAAACAGAAGGGCTAATTTGGAGAAGACAATCAGCAGCTGCTGCTTCGCACAGGTATGCTGAGAAACATTGGGCAAGACAGGCAAGTGGGCCTTGGCTATTGTTATGTACAAACATACCCATATGGTGATTTTCCTGTGGCCAATAGTTTTCCTGAACAGCGCATGTGGGAGCAATTTGTAAGCACACAAAAATTTACCAAAAGCACCTTAGTGCATAGGTATAGATTAGAACAGCGTTGGATAGGTAATTCAGCCACCGGAGAGTTGAACCCAACGAGATTTGAAAATAGAATAAGGTATATACTGCGTTGGAATAAACCACTAGCTATGATAAAAGAAAAACAAATCTACTTAAATCTATTTGATGAATTGTTCATGAACTTTGGTCAAAATGTGGGCAGAAATATTTATGACCAAAATCGCTTGGGAGCCAATATAGGTTTTCAGGCAACGAAATTTATGAAAGTAGAGCTTGGCTATCTCAACCAACTTACTCAACAAAGAGGTTTAACCTCCAGCGGATTAAGCAAAATGGAAAATAATCACACTGCTACAGTATCGATTACTCTCAACCTGTAAAATTTATCACAATAAGCTATTGCAAAAATCAATTATAAAAAGCTGGAGTTGTCCGGCTTTTTTTTGTCTATTCATTTTTGCCGTATGCATAGGTTGCAATAAAGGCCTTAAAAACCAATAGTGCCTATTACAGATTGATTCAGTTTTGCTACAAACTTTTATCCTACTATTGTATTATAATGAAAATATTGATTATTGAAGACGAACCTGAATTGAGAAAATCCCTTAAAATGTTTTTAGGTCAAGAGGGCTACTCAATAGAATCTGCCTCAAATTATTCTGAGGCATTGGATAAAATATGTGCACATACATACGATTGCACCTTGGTAGACATTACCTTACCTGATGGCAATGGAATTGACCTTGTAAAATCAATAAAAACAAAGCAGCCACAAACCGGTATAATTATTATTTCGGCTAAAAACTCACTGGACGACAAATTAAATGGACTTGATATTGGCGCAGATGACTATTTGCCTAAACCTTTTCACCTGGCAGAACTAAATGCACGAATAAAGGCACTTATTAGACGAAAGAATTTTGATGGTAAAGAAACCATAGAAATAAATGAAGTAAGAATACTACCTCTAAAGCGCTTAGCCTTCATAAATGACCAACCCCTCATACTAACGGGCAAAGAATTCGATCTTCTGCTTTATTTTCTTGCCAATAAAAACCGTGTAGTGTCTAAATATTCTGTAGCGGAACATTTAATGGGTGATTTTGCAGAGAGGCTTGATAGTTTTGATTTTATATACGCGCATATAAAAAACTTACGAAAAAAAATGATGGCACTAGGTGCTACTGACTATATCAAAAATGTATACGGCATAGGTTATAACTTTAATACTGAAATATGAAACTACTCACTAAAACAAGCATTTCATATGTATTGGTAGCTATTCCACTTATGCTGTTGGCTGGCTATTTAACCTATTACATTATTAATAATGAAACCGATCAGAATATAGATGAATTACTTCTAATTAGAAAACACAAACTTGAACAATATTTAAAGACTCATTCACTAGATGTTGCAAATTACTTGCATTTCGATAATGAAATAATTATTCAACCTACGGTTGAAAATGGGACACAAGCACTAATATATTCAGATACTTTAGTACTAGAAGAACAAGAAAATGAATTAGAGCCTTACCGGAAACTATATACGTTCATTAATACTCCTCATGGTAGTTATGAGGTGAAAATACTGCGGTCAAAATTGGAGCAAGACGAATTGTTGTTCGGTATTTTCTCTGGCCTCATTGTACTATTATTTTTCCTAATTATAGTGCTACTAATCATTAATTGGATTGTGGCTCGCACTTTATGGAGGCCTTTTTATAGCATACTAAACAGATTAACCCAATTTCGCATCGATAAAACAGAAGTTTACCCTGTAACTAATATTACAACTAGTGAATTTAGAATTCTTGATGAAACCATTAATAAGATGATCGCTAAAATGCAATCGGATTTTCGCAATCAAAAGGAGTTTGTATCAAATGCATCGCATGAATTGTTGACACCCATAGCCGTAATGCAATCAAAAATGGAGCTACTTATACAATCACCAAAACTTGCAGAAGAAGAAATGGAACTGGTGCAAGCACTTGGCAACTCTCTAAATCAGATGACAAGACTAAACAACTCGTTATTACTCCTTTCAAAAATTGAAAACAATCAATTTATAGGTAAAGAAGATGTGCTTGTGGAAGGACTTGTTTCCAATGCCATTGAGCAATTAGAAGAATATGCATTAAATAAAAACATACTTATAACCTCTTCCATTTCTTCTTCCTGGAATCTGCTCGTTAATAAAGACCTATTTGAAATTTGTATTCGAAATATTTTACAAAATGCTATTAAACATAATTATTCAGGCGGAAGAGTGAATATAACCATTACGAACAATACCCTTACTATATCAAATACAAGCCATGCAACCGCTCTTGATCCTAACCTTTTATTCAAACGGTTTAGCTCACAAACTAAACAAAAGGATTCGCATGGACTAGGATTAGCTATAGCCTATGAAATAACTGCAGCGTGTCATCTTAAACTTTTATATAACTATACAGAGCATCTGCACGAATTCAAGATTTCCTATAAAAAATAAATAAACGGCTAATCAAAACAGATTCAAATTTGCTACAGAGTTGACAGGCCATATTTGTACCATAAAATAATTTATATAAATAAACTCAAAATTAAATAAGATGAAAAACACACTTGCATTAATCATCATCGCATTTATGACGATGAACATGAACGCTCAAAAGACTGAGAAAACTGAAAAAAACGAGAAAACTGAAAAAAACGAAAAGTCTGAGAAAGCGGAGAAAAATGATAAAGGAGAAAACGAAGAGGATGCAAAGGCTATAGATGTGCCTCAGGTAGTTAAAGCCGCAGTAATTCGTGACTTTGCTAATGCTGAAAAACCAAAATGGGAAAAAGAAGGCGATAACTATGAAGCAGAATTTGAATTGAACGAAGTAGAAACATCTGCATTGTATGATGCTAATGGCAACCTTTTAGAAACAGAAACTGAAGTAGCTAAATCTACTTTGCCAGCAGCTTGTTTAACATACATAACTAAAAACTACCCTAATCATAAAATATCCGAAACCTGCAAAATAACAAATAACAAGAAAACTGTGAAGTATGAATTAGAGATAAAAGCAAAAGGTAAAAAAATGGACATCATCTTTGATGATAAAGGAAATTTTATTTCTAAGGAAGAATAATCATTTTAAAAAAAACCATTTCACCAGGTTTAGCTAATTAAAGCATTGAATTAATTAAAACGGCCAGCGAATGATTTGTTGCTGGCTGTTTTAAAATTTCCCATCATATATGTATCAAAAAATTGAATTTAGAATTGGCTTCTTCATGTTTATCATGCTTGCAGGAGTGAATTCGTTTGCCCAGCAAACTATAAACTTAACAGTGCAAGATGCCATCACCCACCAGGCCATAATAGGTGCAGTGGCGCAGGTAAAAGCACTCAGCATAGGCGCGGTGACTGATGTAGATGGCAAAGCCAAACTAAACCTTGGCTCCGGAAGCCATTTGATACTTATAACTATGCTTGGGTATGAAGACAAAAGTTTGGACATAACAATCCCAATAGCGAACACCGAAATACTTATAGAACTTAAACCACAAGACTCTGAAACAGATGAAGTAGTAATTACCTCCACCCGCACCAATTCCAGAATAGATGATTTGCCCATAAAGGTAGAAGTGCTGGGCATAGATGATATGAATGAAGAGAATGGCATTAAGCCAGGCAATGTTGCAAGCATCCTTGGCGATTTGTCAGTAATACATATACAACAAACTTCTTCGGTTACTGCAGGCTCAGTAGTGCGTATGCAAGGCTTGGGTGGCAGATACACGCAACTTTTAAGAGATGGTTTGCCGGTATATGATGGTTTTTCAGGCAACTTAAGCATTATGCAATTGCCACCGTTAGATTTGAAACAAGTAGAAATAGTAAAAGGCTCTGCCTCTACCCTATATGGCGGTGGTGCTATAAGTGGTATGATAAATTTAATTTCCAAAACACCTACTGATAGCACTGAAGCGAGCATTACACTCAATCAATCTACACTGCAGGAAACAAATATTAATTCATTTGTTTCTAAAAAAATAGGCAAAATGGGTATCACCCTCTTTGCTGGTCACACATTGCAGAAGGCACAAGACATCAACTCAGATGGTTTTTCAGATGTTCCTTATTTTCAAAACACACTCATACATCCGCGACTATTTTTTAGCCTCAGTAAAAAAACTGACCTCAATATTGGATATTCATACTTTACCGAAAACAGAAACGGTGGCGATATGAAAGCCCTAGAAAATGTAACTGATAGTGCCCATGTATACGCTGAAAAAAACACTACCAACAGGCAAACGGTAGAAGCAAGAATGGAACACCGTGTTTCTGATAAATTTTCTATAAACATGAAAAGCTCGTGGAGCAATTTAAAAAGGCTATATGAGCGACCAGGCGCTTTGCTTGATGCCACGCAGATTACAGGATACAACGAAGTGTCGGTTTTGAAAACTTGGGAAAATCAAAGTTTTGTGAGTGGTGTAAACTGGATAAGCCAACAGTTTCATAAAAACAACCAAAGCGAAAATTTCTCAATAAATTCTTACACCTATAATACAGTTGGTGCCTTTGCACAGCTCACTAGAAATTTTTCGAAAAAAACAACAGCAGAAGTTGGCGCCAGATTAGACCATCATGTGCAATTTGGAAATTTCTTTTTGCCTCGGGTATCCATTTTGTATAAACCAACCACTAAGCTGAGTATAAGGCTTGGCTCGGGTATGGGTTATAAAGTGCCTGATCCTTTTGAATACGCGAGCATAAGTGATTTGCGTTATTATCAAAGTTCATTCTCTCAAGCCAGTGCAGAAAAATCTTTGGGAATAAATAATGACATAGCATACCATACACTTATAGCAGGCAAACTATCGTTGCAAGTAGACCAGGCATTTTATTATACAAGAATAAATCCTATTGTTACAGTGCGCACTGGGAGTGATGCTACTACTATCACCAACAATTCCGGCAACATTCAAGCCCTTGGCACCGATTCTTATGTGCGTTTAAAACTGCATCCTTTTGAACTCTATTTGGGCTACAACCATACACAATCTACACAGCTTGACAGCGCAGGACAAAAAACAAAACTTGCCTATGCTCCTAACGATAAATTTGCAACCACATTAGCTTATGAGCCCGGCCGAGGCTGGCGCGTAGGTGTAGAAGCAAGTTGGGTGGCCAATCAAGTAGATGCATTGCAACAGGCCAGGCCTAACTATTGGTTTTTAGCGGCTATGATTGGCAAAGAATTTAAGCATGTAAGAGTTGTGCTCAATGCCGAAAATCTTTTGGACTATCGCCAATCTCGTATGGAATCTCTTTATGCCGGCACTACCATTAACCCCACGTTTAAATCGTTATGGGGACCTATAGAAGGGCGTGTGATAAATATTTCAGTCAGATTTTCACTCTAAAAAAAAATGCGCGAATGCGCATTTTTTTTTAGATTATATTTTTACTTGATTCTATCCAACAATTTTCAAAACTTCAAAATTCTTGGGAACCAAAATTTCGAAATGAGTGTCTGAAATTTTACAAATATTGGTGTTTACCTCTACATCGTCTAAGAGCACGCTTGCAGGTTCGAAAGGCAAACCTACCAACTGCAAATCATACTTATTATAGTGAGGCTCATACTTGCCATTTATATGCTGGCGAATGGTAATTTCATTATCCTTTGCGCTAAGTGTAAATGTTTTTTCGCAGTAGTTTCCTTTTTGATAATCGTATCCATCGCATGCATCTTCGTACACCGTGCTGCGGGTTTTATCTTTACTGTAATAAGCCCAAAGGGTAAGCTGCTCCAATTTTTTCTCGCCCACATATTGC
>JANOXJ010000292.1:0-6536 GCA_031418455.1 Flavobacteriales bacterium
AATACCCTCAAAAAGGAAAAAGAGCTGGCGCAAATGCGTGAATTAGAAGCGTTAAAAGAAAACGAACAAAAGCTAGAACAGAAAGTCTTAAAAAGAACTGCTGAATTGGAAATGGCCAAAAATGAAGTGCAGCGCAACTACGATTATTTACGCATAACTCAAAGACAACTGGTAGAAGCCGAAAAACTTTCAGGCCTTGGCCAAATGACTGCTGGTATAGCGCACGAACTTAACAACCCTATCAACTTTGTGTCTTCTAACATTGCGCCACTTAGCCGAGATGTAGAGGAAGTATTAAGATTCATGGATGAATTTGAAAAACTCCCAGCTAATGCAACACAAGAGCAGGTAGATGAGCTGAAAGATAGATATAAGCAATCTGACATGCCTTATGTGAAAAAGGAAATAGATCAGCTTATGAAAGGTATAGGCGAAGGCGCGCGTAGAACTGCGGAAATAGTGAAAGGACTTAGAATTTTTGCTCGTTCAGATAAAGACACCCTTGTAAAGGCGAACATTAATGAATGCATGGATGCCACCTTGGTGGTCATGAAAAGCGCATATAAAGATGACATCACGCTCATAAAAGAATTGGACCCTACTATTCCAGAGTTAGATTGTTTTCCTGGAAAGCTAAATCAGGTATTTGCAAATATTATTGGCAATGCTTGTCATGCTGCGCGCTCGTTAGGACGCACCAAATTGGAGCAAATTGTAAGTGTTAAAACATTTGCAGATAACGATAAGGTGTATATATCTGTTAAAAACAACGGACCTGAAATTCCAGAGGAAGTGAAAACCAGAATTTTCGAACCATTTTACACTACTAAAGGAGTAGGTGAAGGCACTGGTCTTGGTCTAAGCATTTCACTAGGTATAGTGGAAGAGCATATGGGCGAAATAGTTGTTAACACCTCGCAAGAAAAAGGAACTGAGTTTTTAATTGCAATTCCACGAAATTTAGCGCAAATTCGCAACTTAGCAGCCTAGTTTTAAAATCACCCTATGTCCACCCGCCCACACATCATTTATATAGATGATGAACAAGATAACCTGATCGCATTTAAGGCCAACTTTAGGTTGGACTATGAGGTATTTATTACCACGAGTGTTTCTGAAGCAGCAGACTATTTGCGCCATCATGAGGTAAAGGTTATTTTCTCAGATCAAATGATGCCTGATATAACAGGTGTAGAATTTTTTGAAACCATTCGACCAGATTATCCTGATATTGTAAGAATATTAATTACCGGCCATGCTGATATGCATGCTGTAATAGATGCCATTAACAAAGGTGAAATTTATAGGTACATTACCAAACCGTGGGATAATTTTGATTTAAAAGTCTGCATAGAAAACAGCATAGAGAAATATGACCGCGATGTAGAGTTGAAACAAAAAAACGCAGACCTGGAAAAGGCAGTAAGCGATTTGGAAAGATTTGTTTACAGTGCTTCGCACGATTTGCGTGCGCCTATTTCGTCCATTAAAGGAGTGCTCAATGTGGCTCGCTTAGAAAAGGATTTAGCAAAAAGCGAGGAATATCTTGCTATGATAGAGCGCAGTGCTGACAAGCTGAATGGCTTTGTCACCAATATCATTCACTATTACCAAAACATGAAGAATGATGAAATGTTGGAAGATGGTAATATAGAATCAATAATAGATGAAGTTCTTTCAAGATACAGCCATTTTGAAGGGTCCGATAAAATTAAGTACTCAAAACAAATCACTCAAAGCAGCCCATTCAAAGCCGACATTCATAGGTTGCGCATGGTATTAAACAATGTTATATCCAATGCTATCTTATATCGCAATACAGGTATTGATAATAATGAAATAGAATTAGATGTGCTCCTGAACAAGGAAAAGGCAATAATTAAAATTTCTGACAACGGAATTGGAATTTCATCGGAGTTATTACCAAACATTTTTGATATGTTTACAAAGAGTGATGAAAATAAAGCAGGCGTTGGAGTAGGTTTGTACATTGCAAGGGAGGCAGTTAAGAAGCTAGGAGGCAATATTTCAATAACCAGCGAATTAGGAAAAGGAACCAAATGTATTATCGAAGTGCCTAACAAAGCATGAATAATTCAAAGCCAATAGTATTTCATTTAGTAGATGACAATGATATAGATATCGCTGTCAACTCTAAGCTATTGCAATTGGTCAATCTCACTACTTCCATTCATACATACAACGGTGGGGTTAAGTTTATTAAGGAATTAAAAGAAAACCCTGACAGATTTAGCGGACATCACAACATAGTGTTATTGGACATAATGATGCCGGTATCCAACGGATTTGATTGTTTGGACTTTATGCAAACCATGCCTGAGGAGACTCAAAAAAAATTCTCGGTTTATATGTTGAGCAGTACTATTGATAGAAAGGACATACAGCGTGCCGAAGCCTATCCTATGGTAGAAAAGGTGTTGGAAAAACCGCTTGACGTGTACTTGCTCAAACGAGCCATTCAACTGCTCAATCCCGAGGCCTAAATAGCCATTCGGTATCAGAATAACTTTACCAGATACTTTTCAGCCATTTTTCTTATTTGCTCCTCAGTTACAGCATGGGTATTAGCCCGATCATGATATTTTTCGGTAGTTAGCACAAAAAGGCGATAATTAAACGTAGAAGCAAGCTTCAAATAGGGCTCCATTTCCCAATCGTATACAAAAGTATTGTGCACCACTATTATTGGCTTTCCTTGCTGCATGGCGGCCTCAGTATTGTTCTCACATTGTTTATAGGCCAGATGGTTTTTGTCAAATTCAAATCGGTATTCACCATTTTCAGTAGTAAAATAGTCGTCTACCGAATAGCTGCAAGCATTGCTATGCTTGACTAAAAGCTCTGCAAACGATGTTTTGCCTGACCCGGGCAGTCCCCTTATTAGAATCAAATTTTTTTCAGTGAATAATTCATTCATAGCGCACAATGTTAATCCAATACGGTTTGTATGTTTGACCAATCAATCTAAATACCAATATGGTTGCACAAATTGCTTTTGTTTTGTTGCTTGCCGTGGCAAGTTATTTTGCTTTCAAGCGCTTCACTTTTGTTAGGCGCAATATTTTTTTGGGAAGAAAAATACAACCGGAAGGTCCCACCAATGTGCGCTGGCAAACTATGGCCCGCGTGGCACTCGGTCAGGGTAAAATGTTTACACGGCCATTAGCCGCCATTATGCACATATTTCTATATGTCGGATTTATCATTATCAATGTTGAGTTGCTGGAGATTGTTACCGATGGCATTTTTGGTATGCATAGGGCATTTTCATTTTTAGGTGGTTTTTATAATTTTCTCATAGGCAGTTTCGAATTATTAGCGCTGTTGGTTATAGTGGGCTGTGTAGTTTTTTTAGCCAGAAGAAATGCGCTTAAACTAAAAAGATTTTGGCAACGCGAAATGACCGCATGGCCTCGCACAGATGCCAATATTATCCTTATTACTGAAATACTGTTGATGACTGCTTTTCTCACTATGAATGCCAGCGACATGGTATTGCAACAAAGAGGTGAAGAGCACTATGTGGAGGCGGGCAGCTTTCCTGTATCCTCTGCCATAGCTCCCCATGTATCGCACCTTAGCAACTCATCACTCATTTTTATCGAAAGATTTTGTTGGTGGTTTCACATTATCGGAGTGCTTGCATTCATAGTGTATGTTACCTATTCCAAACATCTGCATATCATACTTGCATTTCCAAATACCTATTATTCCAAACTGCAGCCCGCAGGCGAGTTTAACAATCTGCAATCGGTAACCAATGAGGTGAAGCTAATGATGGACCCATCAGCCGCGCCACCGCCCAGCGATGGAACACCGCAGCGCTTTGGTGCTAAGGATGTGTTTGATTTAAGTTGGGTAAACCTTATGAATGCATATAGCTGCACAGAGTGTGGGCGATGCACTGCAGAGTGTCCGGCTAATCAAACAGGCAAACTCCTCTCGCCACGCAAAATAATGATGGACACGCGCGACAGGCTGGAAGAAGTTGGAAAAAAATGCGACTCCAATGGCGGTGTATGGGCTGATGATGGTAAGGCACTGCTGCGCGATTACATAAGCGAAGAGGAGCTATGGGCATGCACCACTTGCAATGCCTGCACGCAAGCATGTCCTATAAATATAAATCCGCTAGAAATAATTGTAGACCTGCGCAGGTACTTAATTATGGAAGAAAGCAAGTCGCCAGAAAGCATAACAGTAATGTTTAACAACATAGAAAACAATGGCGCACCATGGGCCATGAGCGCTGCGGACAGAGCTAATTGGGCCAACAACTAACTAAAAATGAAATAATAAAAAAAGAACGAGAAATGGTAGATTTATTAGATGCAAGTGAGGATGGCAAGCGAATATCACCAGTGCTACCCGCTAATGTAAAAAATTTTTTAATAGATATAGATGGCACCGTAGGTGAAGATATACCAAACGAAGAGCCTGAGAGAATGGAAGATGCTGCAGTTTATCCTGATGCGCTGCAAAAATGCAATCAGTGGTATGACGAGGGGCACATAATATTCTTCTTTACCTCGCGCACAGAGGCGCACCGCCCTGTTACCGAAAGGTGGCTTAACAAAAGTGGTTTTAAATACCACGGCATCATCTTCGGAAAGCCACGTGGAGGCAACTACCATTGGATAGACAATCACATGGTGCGCGCCACAAGGTTTGAAGGAAAATTTACTGACTTGGTGGAAAAGGAAATGACCATTCAGGTTTTTAAAGAATAGAGGAATGGAAAAAAGGCACATCCCACAAATCTCAAATTCATCAAATCTCCAATTCATCAAGTCAACAAATCAGAAAGAATGGAAAACTTAAAAGTAAAAACCATGGCCGAATGTCTTGCCACAGGCGAAATGCCCGAAGTGCTTTTTTGGGTAGGTTGCGCAGGTAGTTTTGACGACCGGGCGAAAAAAATTACCAAGGCCATTGCAAAAATCTTGACTCATTGCAATGTGTCGTTTGCCATATTGGGGCAAGAGGAAAGTTGCACTGGCGACCCAGCCAAACGCGCAGGCAACGAGTTTCTTTTTCAAATGATGGCTATGCAAAACATACAAGTGCTGAATGGCTACGAGGTGAAAAAAATAGTAACCGGTTGTCCTCATTGTTTTAATACCATTAAAAATGAGTATCCATCATTAGGCGGCACTTACGATGTGTTGCACCACACCCAACTCATCAATCAACTATTGGCCGAAGGGCGTATAAAACTTAGCGATGGCGGCAGCTTCAAAGGCAAACGCATCACCTTTCACGACCCTTGCTACCTGGGCCGTGGCAACAATGTATACGAAGCACCACGCGAGGTATTACAAAAATTAGATGCAGAGTTGGTAGAGATGAAACGCAGCAGAGCTAATGGATTGTGCTGCGGTGCAGGCGGTGCACAAATGTTTAAAGAAGCTGAGCCGGGTAACAAAGAAGTAAACGTGGAGCGCACAGAAGATGCTTTGGAAACTAATGCTAACATTATTGCTGCAGGTTGTCCGTTTTGCAACACCATGATGACAGATGGTGTAAAGCATTTTGAAAAAGAAAATTCTATAGAGGTAAAAGACATAGCAGAATTAATAGCACAGGCTGCTGATTTGTAATTGTTGGAAGCGAAGAAATTTTACCTGATTAAGAGCTTAAAAACTGAACAAACTAAAAAAGTAAGAAAAGATGAAGCAAGAATATGATAAGTACACCAGCGAGGATTTTTTGGTTTGGCAAACTTTGTATGACAGACAAATGGAAACCCTCAGTGCAAAAGCATGCTCAGCCTACCTCGAAGCACAAAAGCATGTCAATTTTCAGCGAGATAAAATACCATCGCTTGTAGAATTAAATACTATACTTGGCCAGGTCACCGGTTTTGGTTTAACTGCGGTGCCCAACATACAGCCCAACGAAATATTTTTTCCATGTTTGGCTGCTAAGGAATTTACGGCTACTACTTGGCTGCGCAAAATGTCGGAGTTAGATTACATAAGCGAGCCGGATATGTTTCATGATGTATTTGGGCACGCGCCATTGCTTTCTCACAAAGTATTTGCCAATTTTTTTCACAAGTTTGGGGAGTTGGGAGTGAAGTATATACACAATGAGAAGGCGGTGGAAATGTTAGGCCGTGTCTATTGGTTCACGGTAGAGTTTGGATTGATAGAGGAAGCGGGCGAAACAAAAATATTTGGCGCAGGCCTTATCTCATCGCATGGCGAGTCATACCACTGCTTGTCAGACAAGGTGGTGCATAAGCCATTTAATATAGAAGAAATAATGCATCAGGACTTTAACAACAGTGTCATGCAAGATTTGTATTTTGTATTGCCATCGTTTGATGCGTTGCTAAATTCGCTGGGCGAGGTAGAGCGCATCTTGCAGAAAGAAATAGCATTGGCTTAAGCCTCTTCTTTATATTTGACCATCAAACTATAAAAGCATATAACCCACATGAAATTACTAGAAGGAAAAGTGGCCATAATAACCGGTGCTAGCCGGGGCATAGGCAAAGGCATAGCCGAAAA
>JANOXJ010000293.1:0-4008 GCA_031418455.1 Flavobacteriales bacterium
CAGAGCCATTCGCTCGCTGCCCGGTGTGGCAGCCATACCTAGTTTTAGAAACGATATTGTAATACGCGGTGGTGCGGCTAATGAGAATAGATTTTATTTAGACGGAATAGAAATTCCAGTTATAAATCACTTTAGCACACAAGGTGCCAGTGGCGGCCCTGTGGGCATGCTCAATGTAGATTTGATAAAGGAAGTAGAATTTTATTCATCGGCTTTTCCGGCAGCGCGCGGCAATGCCCTTAGCAGTGTTATGGAGTTTGAACTGAAAGAAGCACGAACCGACAAGCCTGCGGTAAATATGGTGCTGGGCAGTAGCGATCTGGCTGTAGCAGCAGAAAGCCCAATCGGAAAAAAATCAGGACTCATTGTTTCGGCACGAAGAAGTTATTTGCAGGGATTATTTACGTTGTTAGGTCTTCCATTCTTGCCCACTTACAACGATTTTCAATTTAAGTTTAAAACAAAGTTTAACGACAAAAATCAACTCACTATTCTTGGTTTGGGCGCCATCGACAGATTTTCGCTCAACCTGAAAATAGATGATGACACTGCCAGCACAGATTTTTTGCGCAACAAATATTTGTTGGACAATCTGCCTATAAACAACCAATGGAATTACACAGTAGGTGCCAAGTGGGAGCACTATAAAGAAAAAGGCAAATGGACATTTGTGGCAAGTAGAAATGCGTTGCAAAACGATGCATTTAAATACACTCTAAATGATACTGAGTTGCCAAAAACATTTGACTATACAAGCAATGAAGCTGAAAATAAATTGCGCATTGAAAATAAAATTTATGGCGTAAATGGTTGGAAAGTGGTGTATGGCGCAGGCTACGAGTATGCGCAGTTTACAGTAAGCAATTTTAGCAAGCGCTATGTGCCCTCTATGGATTCTACCATAAGTTTTAATTACGATGCAGCATTGAACTTAAGCAAGTATGGCGCCTTCATTCAATCAAGTAAAACTTTGCTCAGTAATAAATTGATATTGTCTGCCGGTTTAAGAGCAGATGGTAATGCGTTTAACAGCTCCATGAGCAATCCTCTCAATCAACTTTCGCCACGTGTTAGCATGCGTTATTCATTTGCTCCTAAGTGGAGTTTTAATGCAAGCTCAGGTATTTATTATCAGTTGCCATCATACACCGCATTAGGCTATCGCGAGGGCAATGAGCTGGTAAATAAAAATCTTACATATATAAAAAACACCCAAGCCGTGGCGGGTGTGGAGTATGATTGGAATAAGCGCAACACCATAATAACCATGGAAGGGTTTTATAAATACTACAACAACTATTTGGTAAGTGTGAACAATGGAATAAGCATAGCTAATTTGGGTGCTGACTTTGGCGTAGTGGGTAACGAGCGTTTGCAGAGTACTGGGCTAGGCAGGAGTTATGGTGCGGAGTTTTTATATCAACAAAAGTTTTATAAAGGAGTTTATGGTATACTCGCTTACACGTATGTGCGCAGCGAATTTACCGGGCTCAGCGGCAAGTGGACACCAAGCAGTTGGGATAGCAGACATCTGCTAAGCCTTACAGGAGGCTGGAAGTTTGGTAAGAATTGGGAAGTAGGCGGTAGGTTTTTGTTCAGTGGCGGCTTGCCTTATACGCCCGATGATTTGAATGCATCGCTCAATATGCTTACATGGAACACTATCAATGCAGGCTTACCAAATTATTCGCTTTTGAATACGCAACGCATCAAAGCATTTCAGCAATTGGATGTTCGGGTAGATAAAAAATGGTTCTTTAAAAAGTGGTCGTTGGATGTATTTGTAGATGTACAAAATTTATTTAACAGCTCCACACCATTAAAACCAACATTGGATGTAGTGCGCGACAATGCGGGCAATCCGGTGGAAGATCCTAACCGCCCGGGTTATTATCAGGCTAATTTTTTAGATGAAACTACATCTGCACGTTTGCCCTCGATAGGCATAATAGTGGAGTTGTAATCTGCTAGAAATATTGCGCCACAACAGCTACGAGCTGTGCATGAATTTTTCCGTTGGAGCTAATCATATCATCACCAAAAACGGGATTGTCGTTGCCATTAAACTCCGTAACCATGCCACCGGCTTCGCGCACTATAATGGTGCCTGCTGCCACATCCCATGGGTTTAGTCCATATTCATAAAACGCTTCGAATCGGCCGCAGGCCGTCCAGGCCATATCAAGCGCTGCGCTGCCCAGCCTGCGCATGCCACGTGTGTGGTGCATAAGGTCTCTAAATAAGTTTATGTATTGTCCTTCGCGCCCAAAATCATCATAAGGAAATCCTGTGGCGAGTAATGAACTGTTGAGGTTATTTATAACCGAAACTTCTATGCGCACATCGTTTAAGTAAGCGCCACAGCCTTGCCATGCGCTATAGCACTCGTTGGTATTGGGGTCAAATATTACTCCCAAAATAGGTACGTTGCCATCGCACAGGCCTATGCTGGTGCACCACACAGGCACACCATGCACAAAGTTGGTAGTGCCATCCAGTGGGTCTATTACCCAATTTAAACCATTTTCGTTTTTAGTGCCAGTGCCTTCTTCTGCTACAAAACCTGCCTGTGGCAGCAGCGCGCTTAGCGCTTCTACAAAGCGTCTTTCGCTCTCTTTGTCTACGTAGGTTACTAAATTATTTTCTGTTTTTATTTCAGCATTGCCTTCGTGAACGCTTGTTTGGGCCTTCATCCAAACACCTATTTCCTTGCTTATGCTTATTACTTTTTGGGTAAGTAGTTCCAGTTCTTTAGCAGTCATTCGTATTGTTGTGCTATGTAATTGTGTGCGAACATAATTCGCATTGTTATAACTCTACTTAATTTTTTGTTTTCTTATTTGGCTTTATTTGAATAAAAAAAATTAGTGACAAGAGAGGGTTATCCTTTTTCGTGATTTATTTGGTATTCTCCATTTTCATGTTGTTCCTTTGTTAGGTTATAAATAGTAAATACAAAATATGACAAGCTCCAACCATACTCCACGCAAAGTGCGCATAACGCCACCTGCTATACTTACAGGACTAGAAACGCATGCCTTAGCGGGCAAGGCTGCAGGTATTAAAGCTGTTACAGTTTCTATGCAGCATATAGCGCATGAAATGGGTTTGCTAAAGGGACTAAAAGTTTTGAGCAAACTAAATCAGCGCGATGGTTTTGACTGCCCTGGTTGTGCATGGCCTGAGCCTGACCATCGTTCTAGACTGGGCGAGTATTGCGAAAATGGTGCAAAGGCAGTAGCAGAAGAAGCTACAAATTTTAGATGCGACCCTGCATTTTTCGCTAAGCACAGTGTGGAGGAAATGAGTGAGTGGAGCGACTACACTATAGGAAAAAGCGGACGTGTTACTAACCCTATGTATTTACCAAAGGGCGAGTCGCATTACAAACCCATAGATTGGAACGAGGCTTATAGAATAATAAATGAGGAGTTAAAAGCATGTGCATCGCCACATGAAGCAGTGTTTTATACATCAGGTCGCACAAGCAACGAGGCTGCTTTTTTATATCAATTATTTGTGCGTGCATTTGGCACTAATAACTTGCCAGATTGCAGCAACATGTGTCACGAAAGCAGCGGAGTGGGCCTTGGCGAAACTATAGGAATAGGAAAAGGAACAGTAACGCTCCAAGATATTTATGATGCAGAAGTGGTATTAGTTATAGGACAAAATCCTGGCACCAATCATCCGCGCATGCTGTCTGCTTTGCAAAAATGTAAAAGGAATGGCGGGCAAGTGGTACATATAAATCCGTTGCCAGAAGCAGGCACCAGCAGGTTTGTAGATCCACAAAGTCCGGTAGATGTGCTGGTGGGTGGCACCAAGATAGCCGACTACTTTTTGCAAGTGAAAATTGGAGGCGATATAGCGCTGCTCAAATTAATAATGCATAAAATGATGCTGCATGAGCAGCGCGAGCCAGGCAGCGTGTTCGACCATGATTTTATACACGCGCATACCGAGAACTATGATGCATTCTTGGAAGAGTTAAAATCGCTTGATATA
>JANOXJ010000294.1:0-17672 GCA_031418455.1 Flavobacteriales bacterium
AACATGTGCCGGTGTCCCTATTTAACCCCTACCTTATTAAATACACATCGTTTCCTCTGGACCGCGGCACGGTGGAATTGCATGGGAAATGGCACGTGCGCAATGGCGAAATAGAAAGCAATAATCACGTAATAGTAATAGACCCGCGCATAGGCCAAAAAGTAAGAAACAAAAACACCAACTGGCTGCCTATGCACCTTGCTATGTTCTTTGCAAGAGAACGCGGCAACGTAATAGATTATGAAGTGCCTATTCAAGGCAATTTAAACAACCCTAATTTTAAATTGCATGATGTGATAGTGGATGCACTAAAAAACATTTTCGTAAAACCCGCTACAACCCCTTACAGGATGGAAGTGAAAAGCATTGAAACTGAAATTGAAAAATCATTGACCATAAAATGGGAAATGAGGAAAAGCTCCCTTACATCCGATCAAGAAAATTTTATCCAAAACATGGCAGATTTTCTCGAAGAAAATCCGGAAGCTAATATCACCATTCGCCCTATGAATTACGTGTTGAAAGAAAAAGAATACATTCTATTTTTTGAGGCCAAGAAAAAATATTACTACTCAAAAAGAGGAAAAAACCATAGTTCATTTGACGATAGTGATTCGGTTAAAGTGGATAAAATGTCCATTAAAGACTCATTATTTGTGCGGTATCTGAATGATAATATTACAGACTCATTGCTATTTACAGTGCAAGATAAATGCATGGCACTGGTTGGGTCCTCTGCTATAAATTCCAAATACAACATACTCAATAATGATAGAAAAAAAGTACTTATGGAGGCATTTAAAGAGAACGGCACCGACAAGCGTATAACAATATCTGAAGCGAAAAGTGTGATACCGTATAATGGTTATTCCTTTTATATGATAGACTATAACGGCATTTTACCTGAGTACCTATTAAAAGATTATAGAAAAATCTACGAATTAAATAACGAAGCTCCAAGAGATAAGTTTAATAAAGAGCGCAAAAAAATTGGAAAGGACAACCAGCTTAAATGAACAGTAAACAATTTCAATAATCACTGACGAAAAATAGTTTTGATTCGTATACCTAGCTCAAAAAAAAGTAAAATGCTAGATCGAAGATTGATAATTGCCAGGTCCAATTCACAATGAGTTAAAAGCGAATGATATCTAATATTCAATACTACGCTTGCTAATTAACCTCAAGTTTGGCGAGCTTATAGAATTAGACATATTGTTATTTGTTTTACTATTTTTAAAGATATACTCAGCTCACCAACCCAATTTTCAGTACTTTTTAGAAACAGGCACAAAAATTTCATAAAACTTGTTGCATATTCGCCAAATAAAATTACCTTAATACTAGGCAAAGAAACCTTTCTACATAGTATCCCGTTATAACCCTTTCGTATATAAGAATCCACCCTATATGACTTATCCGAAAAGCAACATAGCAACTGCAGTAATGTTTGGAATATTTTCCATCATCTTGCACTCATGTGCCGACACCTCTTCTGAGCCCTCAAAAACACCAACGGTCAACGAGGACGCTGTTACCAGCAATGGAGTTATTAAACTGAATGGTGAAATTATTTCCATTCCTCCGCCTGTAGTAACGCTGGCTCTTTTAGAAGAAAACAACATTCCTTACAACAATTCCATTACCAACCCCATATCTAACAAAACCCGCTACGTAAACGAGACCAAAAAGGCGCTCAACCTGGGTATTTATGGTGCTGATTTAGCTTATTGTGCTGGTTTTAATTCTGGGCAACCTAGCAATGATTATGTAAGCGTGGTAGCCGGTCTTGCTAACGATTTAGGTGTATTAGAGAAAATAGACAAAGGCTTTGTTTCCAAATTCATATCGAATATTGAAAATAGAGACTCACTAAACAAAGCAAGCACTGATTTTTACAAACTATGCGACAGGTACTTGCGCCAAAACGAGCAACAACACCTTAGCTCTTATGTGCTAATAGGTGGCTGGGTAGAGGCCTTGTATTTGAGCACCGATGCTGCTAAAGGTAGCCCTGCTCTTGCCATGCGCATTGGCGAACAAAAATATTCTGCACCTAGCATAGCCAAACTTTCATCGCAGCTTAACGACCAGTCGTTTATGAAGATAAAAGATGAATTGAATAACCTATGCAACTTGTTATCAGAACTGGAAAGCACGTATAAGTACGAAAAACCTATAAACGACCGTAATGCTCAAACAACTTATTTAATGAGCAAAACAGAAGTGAAAATTACTGTAGAACAGTTAGCCGCTATATCTGAACAAGCTGCTGTAGTAAGAAATTTGATAATAGAATAATGCATATGAAATCGATAATATACTCCCTGGTATTGGTTATTACGGTTGCATTTACAAATGCTGCCAATGCCCAATGCGACACCATTGTAAGCCTATGCGAGAAGCACATTACTGATAACTATCTGAGCGATTCGCAAACATACAGAGCCCTGTTAAATGGCGATGATGTAGCAGAATTTTCTATTACCTTATATGCAGGTAACACTTACAGAATGGCCGCCTGCAGTGGCACGCAAGATGGCACATTGCTTTTTAAACTGGTAGATGCAGAAAAGAATGTATTGTTTAGCAATAGCTATTATGGCAATGCTCCCTATTGGGACTTTTTTGTGGAGAATACCATGCAAGTGACTTTAGAAGCCTCATTAGATAAAAGCAAAGTAGATTCAGGCTGTGCTGTTATTCTAATAGGATTTAAGAAATAGTTTTTTTTAGTTGAACTTTTGTTCAACCATACTTTTTTCGGAACGCTTTATTTATTGAAAAGAAATATTTCTACTCAAAAAGGAAAAAACCTATGAGTGCAGGAATATTAAGAGCATTAATGCAACTTTTCGCCATCATTGCCGGGGCCAATAAGGACTCTGGCAGGGAGATCGTTGCTGTATTTTTACGTCAGCAGTTAAACAAGGACATGGTAAACCAGTACTTGTTGCTGTATGAAGAATTCGCGCAAAAATTTCACCAAGGAAAGAATTCTGAGAAGCGAACCAGCATGGCATCGGTAAAGGTGCTTCGCATATGCGATCAAATAAATGAAGAACTTCAGCAAAAGGAAAAGTTTTTCGTTCTTATCCGTCTATTAGAATTTACACGTGAGTTTAGTAATCACTCGGACCAGGAGTGGGAATTTATAAATACCGTTGCAGAAGCATTTAATATTGAAGCCAGCTTCTTTACCCAATTAAAAACACTTACTGAATTAAATGACGAAGCCCTAGTAGACGACCCCTGCTTTCTAAATGCAAGTGGCGAAAGAGAGCGGCTACAAGGCTGGCAGCGCACGTTATATATAGATTCATTAAAAGGCCATTTAGTATTTCTCCGAATTGAATCAGAAAATTTATTCTTTGTAAGATACTTCGGTCCTTTTGAACTTTACCTCAATAGCCAGAACATAATACCCGGCCGTACTTATGTATTTGGCCAGGGAGCCAACATTCGCAGCAGCCGCATAAGTCCGGTATTTTATAGCGATGTATTGCATAAATACCTTGACCACAATGATGGTCAAAAAATTATTTATCGTGCTGAAAACGTATCGTACTATTTCCCTTCTAACAACAAGCAAGCGCTGCACCAATTTAACCTGAGTGAAGAGAGCGGCAACCTGGTGGGTATAATGGGTGGCAGCGGTGCGGGCAAAAGCACCTGCTTAAATGTATTGAACGGTAACTATACACCTACTTATGGTTCTGTTACTATCAATGGTTTTGACATACACCGCGAAAGAAATAAAATAGAAGGTGTATTAGGTTATGTAGCGCAAGATGATTTGCTAATAGAAGAACTTACAGTATTTCAAAATTTATACTACAATGCACGCCTTTGCCTAAGCAGCAAATCGGAAGAAGAACTGGTATCAGCAGTAAATCAAACACTGCAAAATATAGGTTTGTATGAATGCAAGGATTTGCGTGTAGGCAGTGTATTAGACAAAACAATAAGTGGAGGCCAGCGCAAGCGCCTAAACATAGCCCTAGAACTTATACGCGAGCCCTCAGTGCTATTTGTAGACGAACCTACAAGTGGACTTAGCAGCCGCGACTCTGAAAACATAATGGACCTCTTAAAGGAACTTACCTTAAGAGGCAAACTCATATTTGTGGTAATACACCAGCCCAGCAGCGACATATTTAAAATGCTGGACAAACTATTCATTTTAGACAATGGTGGTTTCCCTATTTACTACGGCAATCCTATAGAAAGTATCATTTACTTTAAAAGACTAGCTAACCAGGTAAACCTTACCGAGAGCGAATGCCCGCATTGTGGTAATGTAAACCCCGAGCAGATATTCAACATTATAGAGGCTAAGGTGGTAGATGAATATGGCAATGAAACCGAACACCGCAAAGTAGCGCCTAAGGAGTGGAATAATTTCTTTAACGTTATAATAGGCAATCACCTTAGCTCGCGCGATAAAACGCAAGACAAGCCGAGCAGTGCTTTCAGTTTGCCTAATGCGTTTAGTCAATTTAAAGTATTTGTAGTGCGCGATGTGTTAAGCAAATTGTCTAACACGCAGTACATGTTCATCAACTTTTTAGAGGCGCCAGTACTTGCTTTTGTGCTTGCACTTTTTATTAAGTATTACCCCACAGGTAGCGGTGGCACACAGAATTACACCTTTCGCGAAAGTTTAAATTTTCCGCAATACCTCTTCATATCTGTTGTAGTGGCTATATTCCTTGGCCTTACAGTAAGTGCTGAAGAAATAATAAAAGACCAAAAGATTTTAAAACGCGAACGCTATTTGCACCTAAGTAAAGGCAGCTACTTGCTTTCTAAAATTGGAATAATGTTTTTTATATCGTTAGTTCAATCCTTGTGCTTTGTGGCTGTAGGCAACTACATATTGGAAGTGCGTGGCATGTTCTTACCGTTTTGGATTATTCTGTTTAGCACCAGTTGTTTTGCCAACGTGCTTGGACTAAATATTTCCGCTTCGTTTAATAGCGCCAAGGTTATTTACATCATCATTCCCATATTGATTATTCCGCAGCTATTGTTCAGCGGAGTCATAGTGCGTTTTGACCGTCTTTATCCCGCCATGGCAAGCCAAAGTAGAGTACCACTTATTGGTAACGTTATGATATCGCGTTGGGCTTATGAAGCTATGGCAGTGTATCAATTTAAAAACAACAAATTCGAAACACCATTTTTTGAATTCGATCAAGCCCGCAAACTGTATAGTTGGAAAAAAGACTATTGGGTAAAAGAGCTGAGAACTAAAACTGCTGATTGTAAAAAGATGCTGCATGAATCCAATCCGGGCAGCCAGTTAGACTACAATTTGCAACTTATAAAAAATGAAATGGAGCATGAAGCTTCATTAGTACCCGGATTAAAACTGCCTGAATTAAAATTGCTCACACGCATCGCTATTACTGCCGATTTATTAGATGATATAGATGCTACCTTGTCAGAACTTGACAGTTACTATATACACAACTATAACGAAGTAAATAAGCAGCGTGAGGAACTAATAGCCCAGCTTACTGCTACTCCTGAAATGCGCAAAGAATATCTGCAACTTCAGGATGACTACTACAACGAAAGTTTAGAAGATTTTGCTACCAATAAAAATGATTTGAAAAAAGTAGTGGAATACAATAGCAGATTGGTGCAAAAGAGCAACCTGGTTTTCCAGAATCCTGACAGAGGCTTTTTTGATGCACATTTCTATGCACCATCTAAAAATTTGTTTGGCAAAAGAATTACCACATTGTCTGCTAACATGATAGTAATGTGGTTTATGACCATGCTAATGGCCATAGTATTATTCTATGACGGAGTGAAAAAATTGCTCGATGGTATTACTAAATCTTTTGACAAATTAGCCGTAATCTTAAGACTAAAGAAGTATAAGGAAATGGTATAACCCCGTCAATTTTAATCAGCACTGCAGCTTATTCACTGTATCCCATTATAGCTTCTAAGTCCTTGGTAAGTTTAGGAAGTTTGCTGCGCTCTATAAGAAAACTACTAAGTTCTGCAAACTCGCCAAACACAAAGTGCTTAAGAGCTGCCTCTCGCAAGTAACCCTTGCCAGAGCTGCCACCGGTACCCACACGCATTCCTATCATTCGGCTTACCATATTTACATGGCGCCATCGCCATGTAGCCATTAGTTCGTCTATCTCAAGTAGCTGGTTTATTATTCTAAATGGATTTTGTAGAATAGGATAATCGCGGTAGAGGAAAATAAACAGTGCTGCGCGTCTGGCGCGGTCGCTAAGAGCACGGCCATCATGCGTTTCGTCAGTCATAAGCAAATCGTCAAATACTTTAATGTTCTCCTTTTCGCCCGGGCCAAGCGATTGGTGGTATAGCTCGCGGTATACATACCAAAAATTCATTCCTTCCCAACCCATCCACAAATCATTATTGTCAAAAAAGGGCATACGCTCTAACCAACTATTTACCAATTGCAAAAGCGATTTTTCGGTAGAAAGGCCATCAATTTTGCTTGCATCATCAAGCTTTAATTGACTTGTAAAATATTCGCGGCCGTGGCGCGCTTCTACTTTTAATCCAAGTTTTGTTTCCAGTTCTTTAAACTGCATGCTCTGAAATCCACTGGCTGGGCGCAGCATATCGCGAAAATCAAGAAAATCTAAAGAGGTCATTGTTTCCAACACATCTATTTGATGCACTAGTACCTTCAATATTTCTACCACTCTATTTAACCTGCGCACCGCGGTTTGCAACTCCGGTGAATTGTCATTTATACTTGGCTTTTCCAATATGGCGTGCACAGAGTTTACTTCAAATAAAATTTGCTTAAACCACAATTCATACGCTTGATGTATCACTATAAAAAGCATTTCATCGTGCGCATGTTTGTTTTGTTTGTCGCTTTCTAATTCCTGTGCCCCAAGTATTTTGTCCAGTTGCAGATATTCGCTGTAGTACATTATTCTATTATTAATAAGATTAGGCGCAATATAGAATGATGACTAACCACCTCAGCGGAATGTGGGCATTGTTTTTTTTCCTGCATAATTAATAAGGGAAAATGGTGGTCGTTTTCAGACCCTGGCAATCCATTCTGAATGGACTAAAAAGACAAAGTTGATTGAATTAACTCAATCGAGACAAATACAGATAATTTGTAAAAAAATGTAAATGAAATAATGCCGGGATGCACCAGAAGAAGTACTTACAACAGGTGACAGCGAGGCCACATGCTATTGCATAAATTCAGAAACCACAAGCGAAAGCTGATGGTCCATATTCTGCCTGTCTATAGCTTTAAAATTGTTTTTGGCTTCAAAAACATTTGGATTTACAGCCTCAAATTTTACTTCTCTGGCGCGCAGTTTCATGCGCTTGCCATATTGCTGCATTTCGTATCCTAATAGAAACCCGTCTACATCATTAAATTGATTCCACCAATTGTCAGAACTAATGCCAAGACCTTTGGTATGGTACAATGTAATAGGCGGTATGGAATCTCCAGCAAAATGAGCTATAGTCTTAGAACACACATATCCGGCTATATCTTCTGTTTCGTTAGTAGATTCTAAAGTTACAGGCGGATATTGCTCAAGCCATTGATTTACTTCATTGCCATTCATCTGCAAAAGATATCTTTCGCTCATGTTTTTAAGCATTTGAGTAATGCTCTTTTCCTTATTGTCTATTATAAAATCAGTAGTAAGAAGGTCGTAACTGGATTTAATCTCGCTGTGCATTTTATTTCCTTTAAAATGAAAAACCATTTCTTTAGGAAACAGGTCTAGCATCACTGTATTTTTTTCAAAAGGAAAAGTAACATCATAAACAATTGTTCCCTCCATACCATCATTGGCAGCGGGGGCTAAATTGCATCGTACTAAGCTGAGGCCTAGTATTATTGCTAAAAACAATCGTATGATGGTGAAAGGTGGAGTCACAAAAATTCGTTTTTTTATCGAACAATATTTTTAGGTTATACCAATATTTAACCCTAAGGTTACAATATGTGTTCATTTTTGTAGGCTATGAAACAAAGTACATCGCACGTTTTAATGGTTAGGCCAGCCGCATTTAAAATGAACGAGCAAACAGCCGTAAACAATTACTACCAGCAAGCCCAGGCCCAAATGAGTAACGAACAGGCTTTGGCAAATGCTCAAATGGAATTTGACCTATTGCATAAAACATTGGTAAATGCGGGTATAACAGTTACTATAATTGAGGACACACCAGAGCCCGAAACACCCGATGCTATTTTCCCCAACAATTGGGTTAGTTTTCATGAAAATAGCGCCTTGGTACACTATAGCATGTTTGCACAGAACAGGCGCGCAGAGCGAAAATTAGATTTACTCAGTGCGCTGCAGCAACATGGAATTAATTATTCAGAAAGTATTTCATTTACCGAATTTGAAAACGAAAGCAAGTATTTAGAAGGAACCGGCAGCATGGTGCTAGACCGCGCTAATGGCATTGCTTATGCAAGCCTTAGCGAGCGAACGCATGCAGATTTAGTGGCCCTTTTTTGCACTAAAATGAATTTTACTCCTATCATTTTTCATGCTTTCCATACGGTGCAGAACGCACGCAAACCTATATACCATACCAATGTAATGATGTGTGTAGGCAGCAAGTTTGCTGTGCTTTGCAGCAGCTGTATAGACAATGCAGCGGAGCGCGATATGGTTATAGATTCGCTTGCTTCTGCCGAAAAAGAAATCATTTATATAACCGAGCAGCAAGTAAATGAATTTGCAGGAAACATGTTGGAACTAAAGAATAATGCAGGCGACACATTAATAGTAATGTCGAGCCGTGCATATGAAAGTTTGTTGCCCGAACAAATAGCTGCGTTAAGCAAATACGGCACCTTGCTTCACTCGCCAATACCTACCATAGAAACACAAGGCGGTGGAAGCGCAAGATGTATGATAGCAGAAGTGTTTTACTAAACTCGCTCCAACACCACTGCATAACCCTGCCCCACTCCTATGCACATAGTGCACAAGGCATACTCTGCCTTTTGCTTGTGCAGTTCTATGCTGGCAGTTTGTATAAGTCTGGCACCGCTCATACCAAGCGGATGGCCAAGTGCAATAGCGCCACCATTAGGATTTATACGTGGGTCATTATCATCCAAACCTAACTTGCGTGTGCAGGCCAATACTTGCGCAGCAAACGCTTCGTTGAGTTCTATTATATCCATATCGTCAAGGGTAAGCCCCGCGCGCTCAAGCGCCAGCAAACTAGCGCCCACAGGCCCAATGCCCATAATGCGCGGCTCCACTCCAAACACTGCTGAGGATACAATTCTGGACTTTGGCGTAAGATTATTTTTTACCAGCCCAGCCTCAGAGGCTATGAGCAATGCAGCGGCACCATCATTTAAACCGGAGGCGTTGCCAGCGGTAACGGTACCGTCTTTTCTAAAAGCAGGTTTTAATTTGCCAAGCCCTTCCAAACTAGAATCGGCACGTGCAAATTCGTCTTTCGCAAAAGTTATGGTTTCTTTTTTTAAGGCTATCTCCACTGGTGAAATCTCTTCAGCCAGTCTTCCGCTAGCGGCTGCTCCAGCGGCTTTCTGCTGACTCCATAGTGCAAATTTGTCTTGGTCCTCGCGGCTTATATTATACAGTTCTGCAAGATTTTCAGCGGTTTCTCCCATGGCATCTACACCATACAGTTCTTTCATTTTGGGGTTTATAAAACGCCACCCAAAACTGCTGTCAAACATTTGCGCATCGCGCCCAAAAGGTGTAGATGTTTTTGAAATTACCCAAGGCCCGCGTGTCATATGCTCCACTCCGCCAGCTATGAATAAGTCGCCCTCATTGGCATTGGCAGCGCGAGCGGCATTCATTACAGCTGCCATACCCGATGCACATAGTCGGTTCACAGTTTCGGCAGGCACACCTGCTGGCAAACCTGCAAGCAGCACTGCCATGCGAGCCACATTTCTATTGTCTTCGCCTGCCTGATTGGCGCAGCCCATTATACAATCGGCTATAAGGCCAGCATCCAATTTAGGATGGCGCAGCATAAGTTCCTTTAAAACATGTGCGGCCAAATCATCAGCACGCATGGGTGCTAGGGTGCCGCCAAAGTTTCCTATAGCGGTGCGAATTCCGTCTACTACGTATGCATTCATGCCCGCAAATTAAGTGAATTAACGGGCTAGTATGAACTCATTGTTTTTCAATATAAAATTTTGATTTCCTACTTTTAGATTATCGCCTTCTTTCAAATTGTGAAGACCTACATAGTCTTGTGTCATAGTATGCACACTGCCCTTAGTTTTGTAGGCCAGCGTTAAGTAGTCAGAATTGATAGTGCCAAGGTTAGAACCTGTAATAATTATATGCACAGGTATTTTCAATCGGTTATTCAAAACAAAATCGCGCACCGGAGCCCAATTGTCGGCTATTAGCACTAATTCCGTTTCTGGATAAATTTTCTTTTCAGCATACAAAAGTGCCTCTACATCATTTTCAGGTGCTTGCCCTCCGTTGCCATTTTGCATAGCTTGAAAACAGCGCAGCTCCACCCTTCTGCTATCGCCACTGCTTATATGATACAAACCGCCTGACGCTCCCATGGCTCCATCCGGTATATTATCGCCATCATTAAAAAATAAAAATTGCCTGGCTCTGTGTCCTTTGTCTATCATTTTGCGCCACTGCAACAGGTGCAGTGTGTATGGCGCCATTCCGCTGGTTACATCGGTTACTATAAATAATTTTTTCCATTGTGTATTTCTATTTAGCACAGCTGACACTATGGTGTCATACTCCAATTGTTTATTCCTTTTTTGCAAGGGAATTAATTTCAACGTCACGTTTTTTTCTCTCAAGCAGGCGCACGTGCTATCCGATTTAAAATTAGAACGAAGCAATGTATCGTTGAAAGTAGGTGTTATGTATTCCTTGTCTCTGTTCCAAATACCGCGGTGGTTATAGCGCACACCATTTTGCAATTTTCTATAGGATACAGGTAAATATTTACCTTCCCATTCAGCATCGCCTTTGCGTTTCTTTATTTTTTTTCGTTTATCATTTTCCAAATAGCATTGGTATTGTTTAAGGTCTTTGTATAGCCACTGGGCCTCGTCCCAGGCATTGGGTCGCTCATCCGTCATCACAAATTTGTTTTCCTTTAGCACATACTGCGGCCTTGTATAAACAACAAAACCGACAAAAGGCCTCTCGTTCACTACCACTTCCATAGTATCAGTTTTATCTATTGGCTCTTGCTCCACCTCATACACATTCCATTCTATAGCCGAATTAAAAAAAAGAAAACCAGCATAACCAGCCAATGCTCGAATTCTAAGAGTGTTTAATTCCTTTAGGTTTTTACCATTGGTTTCTTTGTACCGCGGATATACAAAATCCACACGGCAGGTGCCTTCTTTGGCTATTCTATCTATTACATTCTTGTTGAAAAGCGAGTTCGCATTGTACTGAAAAGGCAGCCTGTACTTATTGCCACCATATGCAGCAGAGGCATAAGTATCTACCTTAGTTACCTTGCCTGCTAAAATATATTCAGGCGATACTACCTGAGCCCGCGCTGTTATGCTGCATAGCATGAAGCAGGCAATTAATAATAGAACAGTTCTCATAGGTTAATGGTTATTTATAATAACATAAAAGTTCTAATACTCTGCATGGCAGGAAACAGAATATGTAACTCCATAGTAGTAAGAATATTTTTATTGATAAGTGATTTTTTTACATGAACAATCGTGTGTAAGACACATTTATGTTTGCGCGTATGAGTATAGACAAGCACCGCCCGTTAATATTAGTTACCAATGACGATGGCGTATTTTCCAAAGGCATTATTTCGCTAGTAGAAATAATGATAAAACATGGCGATGTAGTAGTAGTAGCGCCCGACAAGCCACAGTCGGGTATGGGCCACGCAGTTACCATAAACGATATGCTGCGATTGAATAAAGTAAATTTTCCGTTGGAGGTGCACTCCTCTTACTCGTGCAGTGGCACGCCTGTAGACTGTGTAAAGCTGGCCATATCTAAAGTAATGCACCGCAAGCCTGACCTGCTGGTGAGTGGAATAAACCATGGCAGCAACAGCAGCATAAATGTGATATACAGTGGCACTATGAGTGCGGCTATGGAAGGCGCTGTAGAAAGCATTCCGTCCATTGGTTTCTCGCTATGCGCACATGGCGAGGACATAGACTTTAGCGCTTCGCAAATAGTAGTGGACAAAGTAGTGACCGAAGCCTTACTAAATGGAATACCGGAGGGCACGTGCCTAAATGTGAATATACCCGAAGGCCCCATTAAAGATATAAAAGGAATAAAAATTTGTAGCCAAGCCAAAGCCTATTGGGAAGACAACTTTGATGTGCGCAAAGACCCATCGGGCAAGCCTTACTACTGGCTTACAGGCGAGTTTAAAAACTTTGACGAACGTGCTGAAACGGATGAAATGGCACTTAGAAACAATTTTGTATCGGTAGTACCCGTTCATTACGACCTTACAGCATACCATGCATTGAATGCTATTAAAACATGGAAATTATGAAAAAAGAAAAATGGAATAACATATGGGTAGGAATGGCTGTGGGCATTGCAGGTGCAATAGCTGGTTTTCTGCTTTTTGGTTTTGGTTTTGCACTCATCAACAAAACTACTTTTAGCTATTTCTGGAACGATATATTTCTTGGAGTGCAAGACTTTCAGAGCCGCATTATCACCTTTAGCATGCTTATCAATGTGGTGCTATTTTTTGTACTTACTAAAAGGAACTGGCTGGAAATGGCCAAAGGAATAATGGCCATTCTGGTGCTAAGTGTGCCGGTAGTAGCACTGTTGTATTAATAACAACAGCACATAACGACCTATATAAAAAATAAAACACCCGCTCTAAAAATTTAGAGCGGGTGTTTTGTATTTAGAACTTTGCTATTTCGTTTAATTTAGAAAGGCAAATCATCGTCAGCTGGAGGAGCAAAATTGGCTGGAGCAGGTGCAGCAGCTGCAGGCGCACTGGCATAAGTATTAGCTGCAGCTTGTGGCGCAGCACCTGCAGTGGCTTGTTCTAATTTCCATGCCTGCAGGTTTACATAATATTTGCCCTGGTACTCGCTACCGCGAATGTTGAAATGAACTTTTATCATTTCGCCTGAGTTAAATCCGCTTATTAAAGAAGTTTTGTCTTTTACTAAGTCAAAAGCTACATCCTGAGGGTATTGCTCTTCGGTAGTAATTACAAATTGGCGTTTAACAAATCCACTTGGAAAAGTTTGTTCGTCACTAATGACTTTGATACGTCCGGTAATGTCCATGATTTTAAAAAGAAATTTTGATATTAAATAATTTAGAAATTGTTCGTAATGCTAAAATAACTATGGAGGCAGGCCACAAATTAGTTATCTAAAAGTAATTGTTTTCGGGGTGCAATTTAAACAACACTTAATACATATTGTCATAGCCGTACCTTCGGGCAAAATTTTTAAGATATATACGCATTGGAATTTTCAGAATTAAACTTACATCCGCAGTTATTAGAAGCTATAGGATACATGAATTTTAAGGTGGCTACTCCCATACAGGAGCAGTCCATACCACACATACTGGCCGGCAAAGACGTAATGGCCATAGCACAAACGGGCACCGGCAAAACAGCCGCCTTTGTGCTCCCCATGCTAAACATGATAATGGACCATGGGCACCACAAGTACACCCAAGCCCTAATAGTAGTGCCCACGCGAGAGCTGGCATTGCAAATAGAACAGGCCATACAAGGATACTCCTACTTTACATCCACCAACAGCATAGCCATATATGGCGGTGGCGATGGTATGGATTTTAACCGCGAGCGCGCAGCCATAGCTAATGGTGTAGATATAATAATAGCCACTCCCGGCAGGCTTATTACGCACTTAAATGCTGGCATGGCCAATTTTAATGAATTGCGCTTTTTAGTGCTGGATGAGGCCGACAGAATGTTGGACATGGGTTTTCAGCCAGATTTATTAAGAATAATGAGTGCCCTAAATGACAAGCGCCAAACCCTCATGTTCTCCGCCACCATGCCCGATGGTATAGCCCGCATGGCCAAAACATTTATGAACGACCCTGTGCGTGTGAACATAGGCATAAGCAAGCCAGCAGCAGGTGTAAAACAAGGCGCCTATGTAGTACACGAGGACCAAAAACTACCTTTGATAGTAGATATGCTGAGCGCACCCGAAAGAGAGGGCCAATGCATAATTGTGTTTTGCTCGCGCAAGCAAGAGGTGAGCAATTTGTACACAAAACTGAAAGCTGTAAAGCTAAATGTAGGCCGCATAAGCAGCGATTTAGAGCAAGCACAGCGCGAGGAAGTGCTCCAACAATTTAGAAGCAGAAGATTGAATGTGCTAGTGGCAACAGATGTAATAAGCCGAGGCATAGACATAGATAATATAGACATGGTGGTGAACTACGATGTGCCACGCGATGCGGAGGACTACGTGCACCGCATAGGCCGCACAGCCAGAGCACAAAAGAAAGGAGAAGGAATTACCCTTGTTTCGCCAAAAGACCAAGGTGCATTTAAACGCATAGAAAACCTTATAGAAAGCGAAATAGAAAAACTACCTGTGCCTGAAAAATTTGGTGCAACACCGGAATACAAAGGAGTATCGGCCAGAGAAGGCGGCCACAGAAGTGGTGGCGGTGGACAGCGTGGCGGTGGCAACCGCAGTGGTGGTGGCGGAGGTGGCAACAGAAAACCACCTTTCAAACGCAAGCCTAGCCCCGGCCCTACAGGACCTGCTGCCAGCTAAAATCAAAAGTGCTGTAGTTTATCAGAAAAGCATTTCGCTTAATTATTGAAAGCGAGCAAGGTCATCCAAGCTTCGTTTACTTGGCCCTGCTCTAGCAAGGAGTGTGCACGCTCATGCAGTTTTAGCTCCAGCACTTTAGCATCATTTTCATAATCTATAAACATGTCTGCAAGCTCAGTAAGCTTGTATTCATTCACCGTAGTTTCGTCTGGCAACTGAGTTATACCACCCAGCATACCCAAATCATTTCCGGTAAGTATGGTGGAGTATCTAATGTCATTAGGAATTTGGTCTACCCCTATTCCAATTTGGGTAGTAGGTTGTGGCAATTGAAACAAGCCTTGGTTGGCACGCGTGTACCAATGGCCTCCCATGCGCGCTACTTGGTCCATAAGTATAGGCGATATTTTTCCTTCTTCGTCCAGTACAGTTTCGCTTATGTGTATGCGCACAATTTCGCATACTATTAAGTTGCCTGCGCCACCCTCTTGCCCCAGTTCTATTACATCCTTCACTATGCATTCCATTTGCACGGGCGATTCTTTTACTCTAAATGGTTTTACTAAGTCTGATGCGATGGCAGTAAGACCGCTCTTTTCAAACTCATTTACACCTTCAGCATACTCTGTGCTGGACAGCGACATTTGCTGCACCATATCATAGTTCACCACATTTATTACACATTCTTTTACACGCTTTACGTTTTCATAAGTGTGCTTAGTGCTATTGTCGCGCCCTCTGCGGTTAGGCGAAAAAATGGCAATGGGAGGATTTACACTAAATACATTGAAAAAAGAGTAAGGCGAAAGATTGGGCCTACCCTGCTCATCTATGGTGCTTGCAAATGCAATAGGACGTGGCCCTATGGCACCTAGTAGGTATTGATGTAGTTTGGGAAGTGGCGTTTCGGCAGGAGTGATAGTGAGCATATTTTGAAATAAGAAAAAAAAAACGAAAATATGCCAAATAGTACAAGGACTAAAAATGATATCGGATACCAAAGTCGAAACCTAAACCAAAATTATATATACTACCTTTTTCTGAAGCCTCAAACTTATCGGTGCCTATGCTGTATCGTTTTAATTTCCAATTTCTAGAAGCAAATTCTGCTAAACCAAAAATAGAAATTTGAGTGTGCGCTATTCTAAATGCCCCTCCAAACGCACCTGCAACTGCATATCCTTGCCAATTTGTTACCAACTCATAAGGCGATGAATAACCTATAAGATATTTATTGCAATCAGTCAATTTCATATTTAAGTAGCCAATTTTTAAGAGTGCAAAAGTTGACCAATTTTCCTTGCGGAAAATTTCCTTTCTAAACACCAGTAGAAAATTCTTGGACTTATAATTTTTGGAGATTCTAAATGTAGTGTCGTTTAACGACCAGTTTTCTAAATCTATTTCTAAACCCAAATACTTATTACCAGTAAGTAGGTAGTTTATTTGACCACTTATTTCATAGGATGAACCGTTTAACTTTCTATCAAATTCCTGCGATACCAAAGAATTCCTATACCTCCAATCAAAGCGGCCATTAGCCACACCACGACCAAATGAAATGCCCACGTTAAGTTTATTCTTAAGCTCAGTTTGAGCAGTTAATGGCAATGCACAAAATGTACAAAACAACACCATGAGGGCAGCAAAGAGTAATAATGTTCTAATGTTCATCTTAATTATGGTACTAGATTCCAAGGCGTGCCATCAGTTAATAAAATTTGTACTACACCATACTTTTTGTGATAATATATTTTGGACACTTCTTGATTAGACGAGGCTATCTCAGGAGTAACAAAATAACCATTATAGTAAATGAAGTTGGACGTTGCAAGCGTATCAAAACCTCTTTCGATGATTGGCACCACAAATTTATTTGACTTGAAATAGACTGTTAATTCTTCACTTGGAGCTTCTGAAGTAATAGTATGATCCAAAATATACTCTTCTCCTTGCACTTTGCGAAAAGACTGTCCACAGAGTTCATATGTAGTGCATAAACAATCATCGCCATCATGATGATAAGGGCCATATTCGCATTCATAATCTTCGCTGTGCACCAATATACTGTTTCCATTGGCCAAGTTGATATAAGACCTGGTAATATTATTTTCAAAGTATTTTTTATTAGCTGGCCATGCTTCCTTTTTTGGACATCCATTACAACATGACTCTAATAGAAACACCATAGAGATAACGCAAACAAAAAAGGTGAAAAATCAATTTTTAGTACAGTAATCACTAATGCTCATATTAATGAGATTTTTATTTGAATAATCTTAATCGAAAAAGCTAAGGTAATTCATATGTTCCAATTACATAAAAGGCTCCAATTAGAAAACCAGTATTTGCATTAGGAATTTAATTTCTTACAAGTTATTTCTTACAAGTATTAGCTCTTACTTCTTTTCCATTTCATCTACACTTTCCATCACTTTCTTTTTCAATTCTTCTTTAAAATCTGCAATGCGTTGCAATAGTTTCGCATCGGATGTGGCTATGATTTGTGCCGCCAATATTCCTGCATTGCGCGAACCATTTAACGCTACGGTAGCCACCGGCACACCCGCAGGCATTTGAAGAATGGATAGCACACTGTCCCAACCATCAATGCTATTGCTTGACTTAATGGGCACTCCTATAACTGGCAAGGGCGTTAGTGAGGCTGTCATGCCGGGCAAATGTGCTGCACCACCTGCACCTGCTATTATTACTTTAAGGCCTCTGCCTACTGCGCTTTGAGCATATTCAAACATACGCTCCGGTGTGCGGTGCGCGCTTACCACTGTTATTTCATAAGCCACACCCAAGCTTTTTAGCACTTCAGCTGCTTCGCTCATTATTGGCAAGTCGCTTTTACTACCCATTATTATTCCTACCATTTTGT
>JANOXJ010000295.1:0-21243 GCA_031418455.1 Flavobacteriales bacterium
CTGCCATAATATTTCATACTCACGTTCATCACACGTTGCAGATTTTCAAAATTGGTTTCGTTTTTTGCAAATGCATCTACAGCTGCATCATATAGGTTAAAATCAAATTGCGCATCAAGCATTCCGCTGCCTATGTAGCTAGAAATAAGTTCAGGGTTGCCATACGTTTCGCCCACCTGATAGATGTTTCGCTCAGGATGTGCGCGTTTGTATTGTTTTACTTTAGAGGTTAGTTCTCTCCAAAATTCTTCTCGTATGTGTTTTGTAGCATCATGTCGGAAACCATCTAAATCATAATTTTCTACCCAATACATGGCAGTATCAGTTAGTGCGTGCACCACTTGCTGGTTTTCAAAATTCCATGTAGGCAAAAAGGTATCGAACCAGGTAGTTAATCGCTGCTCGTCCCACAGCTCAGTATTCATGCGGCCATCGGGCAGGTAGAGTGGGGTGGTCCAGTCGGGTTTTTGTTTGTATAGCGGGTGGTCTTTGTGCACATGGTGTGCTACATAGTCCAGCACTACATTCATTTTATTTTCATGCGCCACACTTATCAACTCCCGCAGTTGTGCATCGTTGCCAAAACGGTTGTCTATGCTGCGTAAAGCTGTGGGCCAATATCCGTGGTATGCGCTAAAGGTGCTTGTGGTGCCTTTATTCCAAAGTCCCCACGAGCCTTCTGCATTGGTGCTTATGGGCGATATCCAAATGGTGTTGATTCCTATTTTACTAAAATAACCATCTTTTATTTTTTGTGTAATGCCTGCTAGGTCGCCTCCCATATTGTTGGCCTTGGGCAATATGCTATCGTTTGGTGTGGGGCGGTCGTTGGTTTTATCACCATCTACAAATCTGTCTACCATTACAAAATACATTACAGAAGCATGCATATCTTTTCTGTCCAGGGCGTTGGCCTTGGTTATTACCTCTCCATTTTTAAGCGGTATAAGTATATCATTAGCCCGGCTTTGGCCATCATGGCCATACACGCGTATGTGCGACTTGTCTAGTGCCTTGGCAGCGTTTGGTATTTCTATAGTTATTGCATCACCTTGCACTACACATGGTATAAGTGCATTTTCAAAATAGGCATATGCATGAGTAACAGGTGCAAGAGCAAGTAGTTTTATGCTTTTGTCAGTCGCCTCCTGTGTTATGAGTTGTGGTTTTTTAGCCGCTTCGGTTCCTACCTGAAAGGTGTTGTTAAAGGCACCCATTCCATTGCTTATCTTGTTAGGGTTGTTGGCATCCATCATCTCCTTGCCATCTTCCCATATACGATATTGGTAAAGGCCTTTGGTAAGTATGAGGTCTGCAGTCCACGTATCACCTTCTTTGGTTAATGGTGTGGCTTTGCGGTTCCATCCATTCATGCTGCCACTCATTTCCACTTGTTGCACAGCTTTGTTATTAGTTTGGTATTTAAAGTGGTGTTTTACTTTTTCACTTCTAAATACAGGTATATCATGCCTCACATGATGGTAGTATACTTCCATATTGCCCACAGGTGCGGCTATTTCATGAGTAATTAAAATTTTGCCGCTTGTGTCAGCTTGGTAAGCGTGGTTTTCTATTACCACACTGTCAAGCCCTTTTAAATCTGCAAAATAATCTGTTATATACACCACCGTGGTATCGTATTTCAATTGAATAGGACTTGCCAAACCAACTATATGGATCGCAGTGGTAGTGGTTGTTTCTACTTTGCTCTTGCAGGCAAAAAATATTGAGGTGGTGGCGGCAAGTATGAAAATGTACTTTTTCATTTTTTGAAATGGGAGGTTATAAAGCAAAGGAAACTAACCTAATTTTTCCTTGCATGTCATTATAAAATTGAAAGTGTTTTATTTGATGCGAATGGAGCAGCTGCTCCATTTCGTTTTGTTTCAGTTCATGCATTTCGCACAGCACTATGCCTTCGTTGGCTAAGTTGGTTTTGCTTAGCTCTATTATTCTATTGTAAAAAATCAAGGCATCATTATCGGGCACAAAAAGCGCAGTATGAGGTTCAAAATCTAAAACGTGCTGTGCCATGGCAGATGCATCGCTGCTTAGCACATAGGGCGGATTGCTTACTATAAGGTCGTACTTGTTATTTCCAAGCGAGTGCTCTAATATGTTGGCATGAATGAACGCAACATCGGCCTTATTTTTCATTGCATTTTTTTTAGCCACTTCCAATGCCTCTGCTGATATGTCAACAGCGGTAACTGTGCTTTGCGGAAGGTTTTTCTTAAGCGCTATGGCTATGCATCCGCTGCCGGTGCCTATGTCTAATATGTTAGAATTTTCTTTACTGCATTTTTGAATGGCCAGCTGCACTAACTCCTCTGTTTCCGGTCTGGGTATTAGCACATGGTTATTTAACATTAATTCCAGACCGTAGAAATAGGTGCTCCCAAGTATGTATTGCACAGGCTCGTTTTTTTTCAAACGCTTAAGCGCAAAATGATATTTAAGAATTTCGCTTTCGCTTAGTCTTTCTTTTTCGTGCATTATTACCTCCGCACGATTCCATTTTGCAAAATGACCAAATAATAAAATGGCAATATTGTCAGCCTCGCGCTCATCATACAGGGTGCTCAATTCTGAGCGTATGTATTGGCGCATGGTGCTAACTCTATTGTCAGCTATTATGGAATTCATGCTTAATTTTTTACAAATACTTGATAGCCATAAGCGGGCAACTCTTCGCTTCCTTTAGTATACAGGGTGAGCAGTTGCGAGTTGAATATACTCTTGTAATCACCGTCAGGCATGCGCTCTATGAAGTCTACTTTCTGTGGTTTGTCAGAAAAATTAAGAAGTACTATTACTTCATTGTTGTCTTTTTTGCGCTTAAAACAATAGAGCACTTCATCGCTGCTTGTTTTTATTTTGTTTATATCGCCACCAAACTCGCCATTCCACATTGCTTGATTGTCTTGGTGCAGGTGCAATAGTTTAGAATAAAAATCTTGATACTTATACTCGTTCCAATTCACAGTGTCTTTGTCAAAAAAGCGCAGGCGGTGCGAGTTGCCATTGGGGTATTGCTCGCCACCTTCTTGTCCTGAATAGAGCAGTGGCATACCGGGCAGGGTAAATGCCAACACATCATACACTTGTCTGCCGGCACCTAGTCTTTCGAAACCGGTTCCATTCCACGAGTTTTCATCGTGGTTAGTGGTAAACATCATGCGGTAGGCGCTACGCGGAAAGGCGGTGTCTTGCTTGGCCAAATAGGTATCTATATCTTCCAAACTCTTTTTGCCTTTAGCTATTTCGTTGCATATGTGCATGAACTCCCATGAGTAGCTCATATCAAATGCCTTTAGATGATGTTCTTTTTTCTCCGCTTCGGCAAGCATGAATACAGGTTTTATTTCATCCAATTCAGCTCTTGCCTCGTTCCAAAATTCAGTAGGAACTTTTTCAGCCACATCGCAGCGGTACCCATCTATGTCACAGTCTTTCACCCAAAATTTAAGTGCATCTTTCATGGCCACCCACAAGTCTTTATTCTCATAGTTAAGTTGTGCCACATCTGTCCAGTCGGTGCCTAGTGGTGGTTGCACCACGCCTGCAGTGTCCAATAGGTAGTATTCTAAATGCGTTTTGGTCCATACATTATCAAATGCGCTGTGGTTGGCCACCCAGTCTAAAATTATGTGCATACCATTGTCATGCGCCACTCGCACCAATCGTTTAAAATCGTCCATGGTGCCGTATTTAGGATTTACGCCAGTGTAGTCTTGCACACTGTAATGACTGCCTAAACTGTTTTCATTTTGCTTGCGGTTAATAACACCTATGGGGTGTATAGGCATAAGCCAAAGTATATCCACACCCATGGATTTTAATCTTGGAATATCTTTTTCAAATGCAGCAAAAGTTCCTTCAGGTGTGTGCTGCCTTATGTTTACTTCATATATAGTGCTGTTTATACTCCAGTCAGGGTGTTGCAGTACTTTGGTTTCCGACTTGCCTTTTATGTTGGCTACTGAGGTGTGGTCAGGGCGATTGCCATCTGAACATGAGGCAATACTAAAAGCTAATGCAAAACAGTAAAATATTTTTTTCATATGGGGTTAATTAAGAAGAGGCGCTAAAATATTGAATGTATAGCTAGGTTAGGAAAAGGGAGTTTTACAAATTCGCAAATAAATATTTGCAAAAAACTCTTTATCTAATTTGACTTGGCATCAGAGCTATCCGATTCTTTATAATGGTATTTCACAGTAACGGTTGTTTCCTGGGGCGCATTGGCCACATCTTTTGCTTTTTGTTCAGGAGTTTTCCAATAGGCATTTTCGTCATCGGGCAATTCAGGTTCTACTTCAAATCTGTATGGAGCGCGCTGCGGCCCCTGCTTACGCCAGGCTACTGCACATAGCAAACCAATGATGAAACCACTCATGTGGCCTTCAAACGATACGCGCTCTTCTATAGGAAATATGTACCAAATGAGCGAGCCATAAAAAGTGATAACAACCAACGCTACACGCATGAGTGGAGGATTGTTTCTGATAATGCCACTAAAAAATAAAAATGAGAATATGCCATAAATAAGTAGACTGGCTCCTATATGATTGCTATCGCGACCTACCACCCAAACAATGAGCGGAGCTAAGAAAAGAATGGCGAAAAAAACCTTGAGAGCAATAGACCTGTAGAAATAGAAGAGGAAGGAATTGAGAACAATAAAACCAAGAGAGTTTTGAGTGATGTGCTTCCAGTCGGCATGCAGAAAATGCATGGTAACAATTCCCCAAAGACCTTCCAGATGGCGAGGTTTTAAGCCATAATTTTTTATGTGATATCCTAAAAAGGCATCTAAAAGAAAAAGCCCCCAGCACACCACCAAAAACAAAAGCGATGCAGCCACCGCATCAAAAATTTTGGCCGTGTCGCTCGGCTCCTTCATAAAATTCGTTAATTTATTTTTATTGGTCATACATTTTGCTCTAATTTGGCTGTTGTCCCTTTTACCCAATAGCAAATAACTACTATGAAAAAAGTACTGTTTTTATTCTTTTGTGCTTCGTTTACAAGCCTGTTAGCGGCTGCTAAAAACGATCTGACTCCAGATCCAGGCGATCCAAAGAAAGAGGAGAAAAAGGAAAATACCTTCACTTTATCTCAAGGCTATTTCAATTTATTCAATATTTTCAGTGTTACACCTCCTACAAGCGACACACTAAAGGTAAAGGAAAAGGAGCCAATGTTGCCGACAACTACAGGTAAAAAATAAGAGTTTTTTCACGGCCTAAAATGTCTTGCAGTAAGCTGCAAATGGGTTGGCATAAAGTATTTCAATTACATTAATATATAGAATGCTATCATAGCATCCTGTCGTGTTATACAATCGCGCGTGTATGCAAGTGACCCCGTAGGATTAGCGGGGCCGTTTTATCCATTAATAAAGTGAAATGTTAGTAGCCCCGAACGGAATCGAACCGTTATCAGAGGTACCGGAAACCTCCGTTTTATCCATTAAACTACGGGGCCAATAATGAAAAAAACCGGCCCTAAATTAAGGCCGGTTTCTTTACTTAGTAGCGGGGACAGGACTCGAACCTGTGGCCTTTGGGTTATGAGCCCAACGAGCTACCAACTGCTCCACCCCGCAATATCTTTTAAATAACAAAATTCCAAATCACATTTTCAACTTCCAACTTCTCTCGGCTGAGCCGAGACAGGCAATCCAACTTCTATCTTCTAAACGCCCTGTAAAAGGGGTGCAAATATAGCGTAGATTTGTACCCACAATCATTATAATAAAAAATATCTTGGAAATCAAACACAGAGCGGGTTTTGTAAACATAATAGGTAATCCTAACGCAGGAAAATCTACTTTAATGAATGCGTTGTTGGGGACAAAACTGAGTATTGTTACTCCAAAAGCGCAAACAACTCGTCACAGAATAATGGGCATTTTGAATGGTGATGATTACCAAATAGTATACAGCGATACGCCCGGTGCACTTGAGCCCAAGTATAAGTTGCAAGAAGGAATGATGAAGGTAGTTTCCGGTGCATTAAAAGATGCTGACTTGATTTTATTGGTGATAGATTGTGCTGATAAAAAGCCTTTTCACCCTGATACATTATCTAAAATAAGTAAAATCAAAACTCCGGTTTTTGTTGTACTTAACAAATATGATTTGGTTGGCAACGATGGTGTAAATGCCGCTTTCGAAGAGTATGCTGCCTTGTTGCCCAATGCCAAAATTTTTCCGGTATCTGCTCTGGAGAAAATTCATACTAAAGAGCTACTAGCTCAAATAATAAAAGTTCTACCTGAGTCGCCACCTTATTTCCCTAAGGATGAAATGAGCGACCGCACCATGCGCTTTTTTGTATCTGAAATAATTCGTGAAAAAATATTTATGAATTATGAGAAGGAAATTCCTTACTCATGTGAGGTGCGGATTGAAGACTATAAAGAGGAACCTGGTTTGATAAGGATTGGTGCAATTATTTATACTGAGCGCGAGTCGCAAAAGCGTATATTAATAGGTCATCAGGGTAGTAATTTGAAGCGAGTGGGTACACAGGCACGCAAGGATATAGAGGCCTTTGCGGGTGAAAAAGTGATGCTAACCACCCACGTAAAAGTTGACGCAAATTGGAGAAATGATTTAGGCAAGCTAAAGATGTTTGGCTACAACGAATAACAGGCATTTGCTACTGCCATTCTATTTGCTTACATTGCTTATAAGCACTAAAGAGCACATTTTTTTTATAGATAAAAATATACCACATTAAAAAGTCCCGCCATGAGCGGGACTTTTTTTATTTGATATCTTAGATATGCTTACTTGAATTATTTGCCTAATTCTTTAGCTAGCATAGCATCCATTTTTTCTTGTTCTTCTTGTGCCAGTTCAGCATCTACTAGTATGCGTCCGCTGTGCTCATCCACAATAACTTTTCTGCGGGCAGCCACATCCAATTGCTTTTGTGGTGGAAGCTGTATGAACGAACCAGCAGAAGCTTCACGCTCAATAGGAACTACCGCCATTTTGTTAGGTGCACCTGCACGTATGCGCTCATAAGCACCAAGCAATCTTTCTTCTATTAGTTTGCGCGCCTCTTCACCTTTCTGACGAAGAATTTTTTCTTCCTTCTCCGTTTCTTTGATGATTTCGTCCAACTCGTTTTTCTTAATCTTCAAATCGTTTTTACGCTCTTTTTGCTTTAATTCAGCAGTGGCAAGTGTTTCTTCTCTGGTAATTTTTTGTGACTGAAATTCTTTAATGCGCTTATTGTGCAATTGAATTTCCAAATCCTGAAATTCAACTTCTTTATTCAATGAATCGAATTCACGATTGTTTTTTACATTGCCTAATTGCTCTTTGTATTTAGCTATTAAACCTTCAGAGTCTTTAATGCCTTGTTTGCGGCTATTAATTTCATCTTCCATTTTTTTCACTTCAGCAGTAAGGTTCACAATACGTGTGTCCAATCCTTCTACTTCTGCTTCTAAATCTTCTACTTCCAATGGTAACTCACCACGCATGGCGTGTATTTTGTCTATTCGTGTGTCAATCAATTGAATGTCGTACAAAGCGCGCAATTTGGCTTCGATATTTACTCCGCCTTTCTTGTCATCGCTGTCTTTAAACGCTAATCTTGGTGATGTTTTCATATCTTCTATATCTTCCTGTTGGTTTTTCTTTTCTTTTTCTGGCGCACGCTCTATAACAGCCATCGGGGCAAATTTTATTGCGGGTTTGCCATCTTCTTTGGCTATAAAAATGGGGTTGGCTACCGGCTTTACTTCTGGCTCAAATTTGGCTTTGGTAATCTTGCTGCGCATTGGCTTAAATGTCTCCACAGGCGCAGGCAATTGGTATTTTGGTACAAAAAGTTCTTCTTTTTTACCTATAGATTTTACAGCATTTTCAGCAGGCTTTTCCTTTTCCTGCATTTGCTGCTCCACTGTTTTAATAGCGGGTGTTTCTGCCTTTTTTTCGGCAACTACAGCTGTGGGTTTTTCATCCGGTTTAGCGGCAGGAGCTACTTTTTTGTTTTCTTCTACCTTTTTAGTTGCTGTTTCTTTAGCCATTGGAGCAGGTGTAGCGGCTTTTTTAGCAGCCACTATCACTTCTGGCTTTGCAGCCTTAGCTTTTGGAGGTTCAGGTTTTGCAACTTTTGCTTTTGTTACAGGTGTTGGAGCGGGCTTCGCAGCGGGCTTAGATGCTTTCGCTTTGGTGGCCGAACCTTCAGCCTTGGCTGTTTTGGTTGCTTTAGCAGTTGCCGAAGGCTTCGCTTTAGCTGCAGGTTTTGCTGGCTTAGCGGGCTTCTTGGCTACTTTTGCTTTTTCGGGTTTCTTTGCCATGTGTCTAATTACAAATAACTTACAGGGTTTGTATTTACCTCTGTAAAATGGGACGCGAATGTAGGGAATTTTAGCTTCAACCAATCAACTAATAGTTGAATCGTAAATTGCTCACTTTCAAAGTGTCCTATATCTGCTATAATCAGTTTGTTGTCAGCATCAAAAAACTGATGGTACTTAAAGTCTGCTGTAACTAACACATCTGCTTGAGCCTTAATAGATTGTGGCAAAAGGAAACTACCGCTTCCTCCGCAAATAGCTATCTTATGCACCTTAGGATTTACTATGGCCGTATGCCTAATAACACCTGCCTTCATAGTAGCTTTTAATTGCTTAAGAAAGTCCAAACTGTACATGGGCTGGGGTAAATAGCCAAGCATACCGCTACCCACCGTGTGCAAACTATTTTCAAGGCTAACTATGTCGTAGGCCACCTCCTCATAACTATGTGCTTCCTTTGCGGATGATAAGATGTTGCTTATTAGCCATTTAGGCGCTATTACTTCAATTTTAGTTTCATTTTCAGAATGCATAGTGCCTTTGGTGCCCACGTATGGATTGCTGTCGTGGCCAGGCCTGAAAGTGCCTGTGCCGCTGGAGTTAAAGCTGCATTGGTCGTAATGGCCTATATGCCCTGCTCCGGCATCAAACATGGCTTGCCGTACTTTTTCAGCATTGTCGTTTGGCGCATATACCACAAGTTTGCTCAGCACATTACTTTTTGGCTCTAAAATGCTGGTATTAATAAGCCCCAGTTTGTCTGCAATTTTCTTGTTTACTCCGGCCTGCACATTATCCAGATTGGTATGTATAGCGTATATGGCAATATCATTTTTAACAGCCATCATTACTGCACGTTCTATATAATTTTTTCCGTTTAATTTTTTAAGTCCAGAAAAAATAATAGGGTGATGCGCAATAACCAAATTGCATCCTTTTTGTATGGCTTCTTCTATTACCGCGGGCGTGCTATCAAGACATACCACAGCGCCAGTTATTTCCATATTGGCCGAGCCTACCAGCAGGCCACTGTTGTCATAGCTTTCTTGCAAGGCGGGTGGAGCAAGGGTTTCAAGGCTTTGGATTATTTCGAGTAGCTTCATGTGGGGCAGCGAATTGTATTTCTAAATTTTATTAGAATCTATGGAAAGAAAAGTTTTTGATTAAGAATGCTTTGAATGCGCATAAATGAAAAAGGACTGGATGTATAAAGCACTACTCGTTATAAATGCGACCATTGCGCCAGCTGGTTACTTGCTTTTCCCAATATTGTTTAAATGCAGGGTCACGATTTAGCACATATACATTTTGACTAAAGTTGCTATCCAGTTTTCTAAATACAAAGGTTAATGTAGTGGCTTGACCCTCCTCTCCATATATCCATGTTTCATAGGATTGTTGTTTAACTATGCGGGTGGGGTTGCCAAATACTATGTGTATCATACCTCTGTCGGTGCGCCAACCCTCTACAAAGCTGCTGAAGTAATAATTGGCCTCTTGCACTCTGTTGTAATAAATGCGAATTAAATCGCGTGCGCGATCTTTATTACCTCCGCATTCTAACCAAAAATCGTCCACCTTTTTCTTAGGGTAATAGTTGTCTTTTATCTCTTGAAATTCTGACTTGGTAGTAATGTAGCGCAAGGGATAGGGTAGTTGATCTAAACTTTTTATTTCTGGAAAAAATTCATCAGAAGCATGCAGGAATGAACCAATTTTTTTGTTGGGGTCTTCAGATAAAAAATAGATTCCTTTTTCGGCCAAAAAGAAGTATTGGCCATTGGAATCCACGTCAAAAATTTCCAAATTAGATTTTGTAAAATCAGGAAGCTCAGGACCGGAAGTGCTAAAGGGCGGTGGTGGCAACTTAGATTCATCGGTAAGTTGGCCTAAATAGAAATTGTTGTTACTATTCTTATTTCTATCAGACTGCACCTGCACCACTTGATTAATATATGCAGCATTGTTAAATATGGGTTCGCCAGTGCGGGCATCTTTTATTAAAAAATTTTGCCCTGAAAATGTATCTTGCTTTATAGATTTTATAAAGCTTTGCTGAAATGTATTTTTCTTTAAGTCGCTACATTCAAGTACTAAATTTTCTACACCTATGGCTGTAGGTATATTGTAGTTGCCTAATAGCCAACCGGGAGTTTTGCGAGCAAAGTCTGTTATTACATGACTAACGCTATCCTTAAGCACACCAGCCTCAGTATAAATAGAAAACTTCAGTTTAATTTTTGCTTGAAAAGGAGCCTCGGAGGTAGCACGGGAATAAAGCAATTCGCTAGACTTAATTCTAAAATAAATAGTTGACGAATCGTTGCTAAAATGGTATAGGACATACTCTGGATGAATGACCGAACTCTGATAGTCGTATAGCATTTTATACGAACCACTTTGCACCGGGCTGGTAAGGTTGCAGGCATGCAATAAGAGCAGCATACACGCTGATGCAAGTAGAGTTATTATATGCTTTTGCCTTACCTTCATTTTTAAGTTACATGTCAGAATAATTGTTCGTTTTCGTTGGAGCGTTCCACAAGTTTTGGGTTCAGTTCCTTGCTTGTTTTTATACCAAGTTTCTTCATGTTTTGCGCTCTGTTCACCAAATTGCCGGTACCTGTAGAGAGTTTATTCATGGCATCTTCGTAAGATGATTTGGCTGAGTCCATCCTTTTGCCTACATCTATTAAATCTTCTACAAACCCTACAAATTTGTCATATAGTTTGCCAGCCTCTTGTGCTATTTCTTCGGCATTGCGTGTGCGTTTTTCCTGTGTCCAAATGCTGGCCACAGTGCGCAAGGTAGCTAGCAATGTGGTGGGCGATACAAGTACTACTTTTTTATCCCATGCATAGTTATACAGTTCATTATCGTTTTGCATGGCTTGGCTAAAGGCGGCTTCTATGGGCATAAACAGGAGCACAAAATCTGGTGCAACAAGTTTTTTGGCGGTATAGTAATTTTTGTCGCTAAGTAATTTTATATGCGAGCGTATGCTGTCTATATGCAGTTTAAGGAAGCGCTCGCGCTCAGCCTCATCTGCTGCGGCCACCATATTGGTGTAGGCTATCATAGACACTTTTGAGTCTACTATTATATGCTTGCCTTCAGGCAAGTGCACCACTATATCAGGCCGTATTTTTTCGCCACTTGCATTTTCATCAGTAGTTTGTGTTTCATATTCTACTCCTGGTTGCAGGCCGCTTCGCTCAAGTATTTTTTCCAATATCATTTCGCCCCAGTTGCCCTGATGCTTATTGCTTCCTTTAAGGGCTGTGGCCAGGTTGTTAGCCTCGCTGCTCAGCTGTTTGTTTAGTTCGCTCAGCTGCTTTAGTTCAGCTTTCAGATTTATACGTTCAGTGTTTTCTTCTTTGTATACTTTTTCTACTTTGTTTTCAAAGTCGCGCAGTTTTTCTTTGAATGGATTTAGCACTGTATCCATCTGCTCGCGATTGTGTTGCGTAAACTTTTCAGATTTATCCTGAAATATTTTATTGGCCAAATTTTCGAATTCAAGTTTGAATTGGTCTTTCAGTTCCTTCACTTCCTTTACTTGATTGTCCAGTTTAGCTTGCAAACCGAGCAGCTCTGCTTCGGCAGTGGCATGCTTTGTTGCAAAACTCAGCTTGGCATCTCTTTCCAACTTTATTTCGGCCAGCAAGGCTTCAGCATTTTTTCTTAACTCCACCGTCACAGGGTGCTGCTGCACACTATCGTTTAGCTTCTGCTGCGTGCGCATGGAGAGAAAAAGATAGCCTATTACCATCCCTACTACTAATCCAACTAAAATGTAAACAATAACCATGTTGCGAATTTAATATACCTGCTGCGAAAGATAGCATAAGGCACAAAATCCAATGGGCCTTTATTGCACAGCCTGTATTTCATTTTCAATGGCAGGTTTTGCATGACCCATCAAAATTCGCTTTTTTGTACAAAAAAAATCTGCGGGGAAATATGTTTGGCATTATTCTTAAACAAGAGTCTGCTATACATTTGACCACTCTATGAAAAAGATACTATTTACCATTAGCGCATTAGTTATTTTAACTAGTTCATGCTGCCACAAAAAAGCTACAGCCACTGCCTCTAATGTGGAAGGCGAAAAAGTGCCTGCAGGCGCTGTTATATCAGGCGAACCTATGCAAACTATAAATGTAAATAATGAATACGTACGCAAGGAAAGCACAGATAATTTTACCATGCTATCTAAGAAGGTAAGTGGCGATACCCTGTGGCTGGAAGTGCAATATGGCGGTGGTTGCGAGGAGCATGTGTTTAGAGTAAATACTAATATGAAATGGCTTAAGACCAGTCCGCCACAGCTTAATCTGTATGTGGAGCATGACAGTAAAAATGATATGTGCAGGGCATTGGTAACCAAAAAAATTGCCTTTGACCTTAATAGCGTGAAAAACTCAAGTTCAAAATCGGTGAAGTTGATTGTGGATGGTGATACAGAAAATAAACTTACTTATAGTTACTAGATTTTTTTTTAGAAGAAATAGTGCTATTCAATATTGCATGTGAATAAAAAGGCCGCTTTATGCGGCCTTTTTATTTTCAGCACGGCACGAGCACTCTAATTTGCACCCCAACTATCTAAGCATGTACTCAACAAATCATGATTGAATTTATTACACAAAATATTTGGGGGGTAACGGGGGTTGCATTGTTCGTGTTAGCGTGGATAATACAGGAGTTTTATTTCTTCAATTATTTTTTGCGAACAGCACAAAAAGAAAAGCAGCTTAACCCAGTAACTCGGCCAGTAAGCGTAGTGGTATGCGCACGCAACGAAGAAAAAAATCTAATGAATCATGTTCCAGTTTTAATGGAACAGCACTACCCAAACTTTGAAGTAGTGGTGGTGAACGACAGCAGCTGGGACGATACAGAAGGCATTCTTAAGGCATTGCAAGTGCAGTATCCGCAATTGCGCATTGTAAATTTAGACGAGGAGAAACAAAACATGCAGGGCAAAAAATTTGCTCTCACTTTGGGCATTAAAGCAGCCAAGCATGAAACAATAGTGCTGATAGATGCAGACTGTGCACCAGCCTCTAACCAATGGCTTATGCACATGGTGTCGCACATGAACGACAAGCAACAGATAATTTTAGGCGTGTCGCCATACTTGAATTATCCGGGTTGGTTAAATAAAATTATAAGATATGATACGCTTTTAATAGCAGCCAGCTATTGTGGCTTTGCCAGAGCAGGCAAACCATACATGGGTGTTGGTCGCAATTTGGTTTACACAAAAGAAATATTTTTTAAAGTTGGCGGATTTAGAAATCACTACAGCATAGCAAGTGGCGATGATGACTTGTTTATAAACCAAGTAGCCAATGCACAAAATACACTAGTAGTTACACTGCCAGAGGCACACACTTTTTCTGAACCCAAACGCGCCTGGAAAGAATGGTTTGCACAGAAGACCAGACATCTAACCACACTGCCCATGTACAAGCCCCAGCATAAGAACATGCTTATGCTATGGCCTATGTCATACGCCTTCTTGTATATAGGTTTTATTATGGCATTGGTTTTTCAAACATATGTGTTGTTAGTAAGTGCATTACTATTCTTGCGCTACGTTACCCAAATAGTTACCTTGCACAAGGTTGCTACGCGATTGGCCCAGCGAAAAGATTTGGTATGGCTTGCGCCAATTTTAGAAGCACACTTGCACATGCTCAACCTCGGATTATACTTAACTAACCTGGTTAGAAAACCACAGAAATGGAACTAATAGACCACCTGAGTGAGAAAGGACAGTACGACTATAAACTCGTACAAAAGGCCTTACACGATAAAGACCAAAAGGCTTATGCTGAACTAATGGCACGCTACCGCGAACCTATTTATTTCATGCTGCTTAAGATGGTAAACAATAAGGATGATGCAGATGATTTGACTGTGGAAGCATTTGGCAAAGCATTTCGCAGACTTGGTCAATACACCCCCCAATTTGCATTCTCTACATGGCTATTCAAAATAGCAACCAACAACTGTATAGATTTTATTCGTAAAAAACGCATACGCGCTATAAGCATAGATGCCGGCTACCAGACTGATGATGGTGATACAATAGAAATAAGCGTGAAGGATAGCGTAATGGACCCGGCAGAGGCGTTGCAGAAGGAAGAACGGATAGGGAAAATGCGCGAGATAGTAGATAAGCTTAAGCCTCGCTACCGCAGGCTTGTAGAGCTTCGCTATTTTGAAGAAAAGGCATATGAAGAAATAGCAGAGGAGCTAAAACTTCCGTTGGGCACAGTAAAAGCACAGCTCTTTCGCGCAAGGGAATTTTTATTTCAAATGATGCAAAGCACTAAGGACAGTTATTAAGAAAAACTTTAGTTTTTTTTTAATGGATATTATAAAAAGGCACTCATAGCATTATGCAGTGCCTTATTTTTTTAAAAAGGGATTCAATACACTCCATGGCCATGAAATCTGAAATCATTCAACACTATTTTAAAAACCTAACCGAACTGCAAAAAGAGCAGTTTGAAAAACTACATAGTTTGTATACGGAGTGGAATGCGCAGATAAATGTTATCTCTCGCAAAGACATAGATGAACTGTATGTGAGGCACGTGTTGCATAGCCTGGCTATTTATAAATTTTGTCCATTTCAGCCACAAACCAGAGTGTTAGATATAGGCACAGGGGGCGGTTTTCCTGGCATACCATTGGCTATAATGCATCCGCAAGTGCACTTTGTGCTGGTAGACAGTATAGGCAAAAAAATAAAAGTGGTGAATGAAGTAGCCACAGGCCTGGGGCTACAAAATGTAGAAACACACCATGAACGGGCCGAAAAAATAAAAGGCAAATTTGACTTTGTGTTGAGCAGGGCAGTGGCTGAGTTAAAAGAGTTGATTGTCTGGAGCAATGGCAAAATAAGCACCAACCAAATAAACGGAATACCTAATGGGCTCATTTGCCTAAAGGGGGGCGATTTGAAAGAAGAATTAAAAGCAGTTTCGCAAAAGGCGCAGGTTTTTTCGCTTACCGATTACTTTAAAGAGGATTTTTTTGAGACTAAAAAATTGGTGTACGTACCATTAAGTTAAGACAATAAAAAAGGGACCCACAATTGAGCCCCTCTCTTGTAACCTGCAAGGAAAATTTTGAAACCAACGCAGTAGTCTGGAATAACTAACTGCGCAACCACAAATAAGACGAGGCTAAAAATTATAGGTTGCCAATTATTTCTGAAAATAATTGAATATTTTGGCAAAAAGGCTCTGAAAGCCTTGTTAAACAAGGAAATTAATTATTTACGGCCTATTGCATTTGCCGCTAAAAAAGCGGTGGTCCATGCTGCCTGAAAGTTAAATCCGCCAGTTACGGCATCTATATCCAGCACCTCACCTGCAAAATAGAGGGTTGGAACCACCTTGCTCTCCATTGTTTTAAAGTCCACCTCTTTGAGCGAAATGCCACCGGCAGTTACAAATTCTTCTTTAAAAATACTCTTGCCGGAAACATGAAACTGACAACTGAATAGAGAATCTGTGAGTTGTTCCAATTGTTTGTTGCTTACATCGGCCCAATTCATATCAGCCAGTTTGGGCAGTGCACCCACCAGCGATTGCCAAAGCCTGTTAGGCACTCTTATGGCGCTGTAAGATTTAACTGATTGCCTGCTGTGTTCAGATTTAAATTCTTTTAAAAATTCCAGCAACGAATCTCTTGTGTAGCGGGTGTCCCAGTTTACACGAATTATGAAATCGTAATTGATAGCCGCTAGTTCGCGCGCTGCCCATGCACTAAGTTTAAGTATACCAGGCCCGCTTAGTCCCCAATGCGTAATAAGCACTGGCCCACTGGCAGCAAACTTGGTGCCTTCTATGCGCACTTCGCTTTGTGTGGAGGCCACTCCAGCTAAGCCATCCAGACGCTTGTCTTTAATGTTGAATGTAAAAAGCGAAGGCACTGGCTCTACCAATGTGTGCCCCAGATTCTGAGCTAGCTGCCACATGGAATTGGCATTGCCGGTAGCAATTATTACCGCATCAGCTTCTATGGTTTGCTTGTCGGTAAGTAGCGCATGCCACATATCGCCTGTGCGCTCCAGTTGTGCTATACCGCAGCCCGTCCATATTTTTACACCTAGCCTTTCAGCTTCATTGGTAAAACAATCTATTATAGTTTGCGAGTTGTTAGTGCTTGGAAACATGCGTCCATCGGCCTCGGCCACTATTTGTACACCGCGTCTTTCAAACCACTCTATAGTATCGGTCGGCTGAAAGGCGTGGAATGGGCCTAGCAATTCTTTGGCACCGCGCGGATAGTTTTTTATAAGTTCCTTGGGCTCAAAACACTCGTGAGTTACGTTGCAGCGGCCGCCACCACTCACTTTTACTTTTTGCAGTACATGCTGCGATTTTTCTAAAATAATAATGCGCCACTCAGGGTTGTTTTCAGCAGCATTTATGGCGGCAAAAAAGCCTGCCGCGCCACCACCTGCTATTATGAGTGTTTTTTGCATACGGGGTGCAAGGTAGAGCAAGCCATTAAATACTTCAAGCGCAGTTGTAAAACAATACTAGTAGAAGGGTTGAATAGAATAGTAAGAAATGACTTTGAATTTTACCACCTAAGCGCTACACGAAGATTGAGTCTGCGGCCTGTAAGGTAAGTGGGTATGGCGTATTGGCGGGCATTTACATCTTCTATCCACTGGTGATTTATAATGTTGTTGTTGCCAAGCAAATTAAAAACTTCGAGCGAAATGGTGCCTTGGTCAAAAGTTTTGTTGAACCAATTTTTGCCTTTGTTTTTTTCCAAAATTAAGTCGCGACTAAAACCAATGTCGGTGCGTATGTAACTACGCGTGCGATACACATCTAAATAGCGCTGGTGCAAAGGCGGCCCATAAGGCATACCTGTGGCAAAGTAGAAGGTAAGCAATACTTTGTACCATGGCTTGCGCGGCATTTCGTCTTGAAAAAGTAAACTAAAACTAAAGCGTTGGTCGTTTGGTCTTGGCAAATAACCCGGCACTTGCTTTATGCTGTCTACCGCCACATCGTTTATGGTAAAACCATTGAGTATAGTATCGCCATCGCTGTTTAGGTAATAGTAAAAGAAATCGTTGTTCAAGTCCTCTTCTGTCTTTAGGTAAGAGGCGCGCACCCACGATTGCACACCATCTATAAACTCGCCATTCAGCATTACATCGGCACCATAAGCATAACCCTTGGAGTTGTTGGTGGCATAGTATCTAAGGCGTACGTTTTCTATTTCGTAAGGAATTAAGTTGTCTAGTTTTTTAAAGTACACTTCTGTGTTCAATTTAAAAGGACGGTTCCATGCATGAAAAATATAGTCGGCCCCTGCTATAAAGTGCAAGCTGCGCTGCGCTCTTATTTCAGCATTTATTTTACCATCAAAACCGCGCATTTCCCTGTAAAAAGGAGGTTGCCAGTAGTAGCCTACAGCTGCGGTGAGTATTATATCTTTTCTTACCGTATCTATTTTTCCTTTTTCATTTACACGTGTGGTGGTCCACATGGGCGAGTAGGCTAGGTTGGCTCGAGGGCCACCTACTAATTGTTGGTTAAACGACCAGTAGTTAGCACGCATACCTGCGGTAAGCGTAAGCGAACTTCCATCTTCATAGCGCCACTTATGTTCGTCTTGCATAAAGGCTGTGTAGCGCTGCGAGGTTACATTGTTCACCGCGCGTATTTTATCATGCAGTGGTATGTATTGGTATGGCTGCACAGCAGGATTGGTGTAGCCAAGCGAATCGTTTGGGCGTGGCGATGCATAGCCGGCACTATCTATCAAGGTCCATTCCTTTAGCTGGTCTTTTACCGTTTCGTAGGTGGCATCTACACCCCATGTTATAAAGTTTTTTACCGCTAAAGTTTCCACTATTTGCCCATCGCGTATTTCGGTAGTGGTTTTATTTTTTATTTGTGTAAATCCTTTGTGTGCAAATTGAAAAACATTAGCATTTAGCTGATTGCGCGAGTGATTTAAGAAAGCACCAACCCCTCTGTTTTTAAGCACATCGCCAAACTTGTCGCTTCCCAGGTCGCGCTCCAGTTCGTCTAACCTGTAGGCGCCCAGCACATCCACATATTCTGTTTCGAAGGTATTAAATCCGCTTAGGGTAAATGTTAGCTGCGTGTTGTCGTCAGGCTGGTATTTGCTGCTAAAAGCACCAAAGTAGGTTTGAAATCTTGTTACTTCCTGACCTTCAAAATATACCGTAAGTCTAAGGGCCTCATTGATATTGCCCACATCTGTTTGGCGCGTGCTTGGAGTGAATTTGTATCGGTTGTTTGCATAATTGCCCAAAAAGCTATGTTCCCATGCACCGTAGGGTTTGGGTCTGTATGTAAGGTAAGTTTGTAGGTCGTAGAAGCGCGGTTTGTAGTCGCCCTGCACATCTAACGAGCCTAGTATGTAAGAGAGGTCCTTGTATCTGAAACCTGTGTTTTGCGTGAATTTTTTGTTTTTAGAAATGCCTTGCAGCTGCAACGATCCGCCCAGCAGTCCTAGCGTAAAAGCTCCGGCATACTTGTCAGGTCTGCGGTATTGTATGTCCAACACGCTACTCATTTTGTCGCCATACTTGGCTTGAAAACCGCCAGCACTGAACTTTATGTTGCTCACCATATCCACATTAGGAAAACTTAATCCCTCTTGCTGGCCGGCTCTTACTAAAAAAGGTCGGTACACTTGAATACCGTTTACATAAATAAGGTTTTCGTCAAAACTGCCACCGCGCACGCTGTAGCTGCTGCTTAGCTCCGAAGAAAAGTTTACAGGCATTTGAATAAGCAAGCGAGTAATGTCTTGGTCCAGAGCGGGCAGTTCGGTTTTCAGTTTAGGCTGTATGTTTTTCATGCCGCCTTCACCATGGCTTATTATATCTACCCCCACCACGTTGGCATTGTCAAAAATTATTTTTACCTCGCGCACTTCGCCTGCTGCAAGGGTGTATTTTTCTATAGCATTGGGTGCTCCAAAACTTTCTAAAAGCAGCTTTACCTCGCGGCCTGCAGGAAGGGTTAGGGTAAATTTCCCAAACTCGTTGGTAGCTGCGCCATTGGTAGTATTGTCCAGCTGTTTCACTATAACATTAGCTGCAGGCTCGCCTGCTAAATTGCGCACTTCGCCTTTAAGCGTAGCAGTTTGGCACCACACGGCAGCAGGCAAAAGCAGAGCAACAAGCAAAAGAAATCTAATAATCATAGGCGGGGCCAAAATAGATGGAAGAGGCGATGGGGAACGGCACAGAGCGTAAGAAATTTTACGCACGTTATAAAATGTTCTACATTTTACTTATTACAAATTCAGTTCTTCTGTTTTTAGCTCTACCTTCTTCGGTACCGTTGTCTGCTATAGGCTGCGACTCGCCTTTGCCTATGAACTTTATGTGTTTGCCATTTACACCCTTGCTTACTAAATATTGCATTACCTCAAAAGCGCGCTCGGCACTAAGGTCCAGGTTGGCTTTATCATCGCCCACATTGTCAGTATGCCCAAGTATTTGTATTTCCATGTTAGGGTTAGCCAGCAGGTAGTCTGCAAAAGCATCTAGTATGGGTTTACTCTTTTCTTCTATTTCAGCCTTATTAGTAAAGTAGTAAATGTCGTTTATTACAAAAGGAGTTCCTGTCTTAGCCTCTTTTGTTTCCACCGTTACTTTGGCCACGGCTGGAGCAGGTTGATTCTTATCGGCTATAAGCACCGAGTTAAAAGCAAGCCCTTCTGACTTTACACTTAGTGTTATGTTTTCCTTGCCTTTCATTTTTACAATGGCAGCATAAGAGCCATCATCTGCATTCACTTTTACCTCTTCTTTGGTCTTAGATTCGGAGTAATTTATTTCTACTGTTGCATTGGCTGGTGGTTGGCCATTGTTGTCTGCCACTTCACCTTTTACTACCATTACTTTTTCTGGCTTGGCTTTTTCGGGCATGTTAAATTGAAATATGTCCCAACCTTTGTTGTTTAGAAAATTGCGTGCTCCAAAGTAGGCCACATCACCACCGCTACTTACTACTATGCCCAGTTCATCATTTTCTGAGTTTATGGGGTAGCCTATGTTTTTGGGTTGTGTAAATGTGTAGTCATCATTCAGGTGACAAAAGAAAATATCCATTTTGCCTACACCCAAATGCCCATCGCTGGCAAAGTACATAGTGTGGCTATCGCTGTGTATGAAAGGCGCTTTTTCTTGCCCCTTGGTATTTATGGTCGCGTTAAGCGGCACAGCTTTTCCCCACGAGCCATCAGCTTGCTTTTTACTCATAAATATGTCGTGCGAAAAATTGCCTGCATCGTCTTTTATACATTCAGGTCTCACTCCTGTAAAAAGCAATATTTTTCCATCGCCACTTAGCGAAGGTTGGCCCTCAAAACCATCAGGCGTATTCACATTTTCGCCAAGGCTCACCAGTTCGCCCCAAGTGTATTTGCGCTCGCCAGCCTCATTCACATTCATTTCGTAGCGGGTTACAAATAGGTCTATGTTGTTTGGGTTTTTAGGCACAGGGTTTTTCATGGCTACTATCATTTCGCGGTTGTCAACCGTTATAGAGGCACCACCACAGTTGCTGCCTTGGTTAAATGGCGAGGGCAGTGGCACACCATTGTCAAATATCGTATTTATGTCTTTGCGTTTGCACCAGCTAAATTCTTCTACTTGTTTGGGAGCTAAATCTCCTTTGGCTTGCTTGGTCATAAATCTGGTAATAAACATTACCTCTCCATCGGGCGAAATAAGGGGCAAATACTCATCGCTAGCAGAACTTACACCGCTTACTTTAATGGGCTTAAATTCTATTTTGTCGCCATATATTTCTGCATAGGCTTTCACGCTTATGAGCGCTTCCTCTACTTCAGCATATTTTTTCTGATAGTCTTTTTCAAA
>JANOXJ010000296.1:0-17238 GCA_031418455.1 Flavobacteriales bacterium
GTTGTATAAGGTGTATGTAATGCGATATCATCATAATACCATTGCGCGAGGCTATGCCGGTGAGGGTAATGAAACCTACCAATGTGGCAATAGAAAAGGTGCCACCAGTGAGCATTACGGCTATTACGCTGCCCACTAAGGCAAGCGGTATGTTTAGCATTATCTGCAATACTATTCTGTATGATTTGAAGTGGGAATAAAGCACAAGGAAAATTCCGGCAAATGAAATTAAGCTCATCCATAAAATCAGTTGCGATGATTCTTTTTGACTTTCGTACTGACCACCGTACTGCACATAGTAACCCTGCGGCATTGCCACTTGCTCTGTTATGTTTTTTTGTATTGCCTCCACTGTAGAGGCCAGGTCTTGGCCCTGCACGTTGCAGCTTATAGTAATTTTTCGTTGTGCATTTTCATGCATTATGCTGTTTACACCAGAGGTGTATTCTATATGTGCTATTTGGCTAAGCGGTATCAGTCCACCATCGGGTGTGTCTATTAGTGTTTGTTTTATATTTTCAATATTGCTTCGCTCTTCATCTGTGGTGCGCAACAATATATCAAATGATTTACCGCCCTCTAATATTTGGCCTACTACTTTACCATTATAAAATATTTCCAGGTCCTCAGCTACTTTGCCCGATTGTAATCCATATCTGATAAGCGCTTCTCTATCCACCTGTATGAGCAATTGAGGAACCATTAATTGTTTTTCTACCTGCACATCTACAGTGCCATTTACAGCGCCTACTACACTATGAATTTCTGCTGCTTTGCTGCGCAACATTTGCAAATCGTTGCCATATAATTTTATGGCCACTTGCGCACGCACTCCGCTAAGCAAGTGTTCTATTCTGTGCGATATGGGTTGGCCTACTGCTACGCTTGCACCTTTCAGAATTTTTAATTTTTCTCGTATGTCTTTTATTATTTCATCTCTGCTTCTTGTTATGCCTTGTTTTAATTCCACATCTATTTCAGAATTGCTAACGGGCTCTACGTGCTCGTCTAATTCTGCACGGCCTGTTCTGCGGCTTGCATAGGCTACTTCTGGCACCTGTATCATTAGCTCCTCAGCCATGCGCCCCATCTTATTGCTTTCTTCTAACGAGGTGCCGGGAGGGGCGTATAGGTTTATGGTAAATGAACCCTCATTGAATGCAGGTAGAAATTCGCTACCGAAAAAGGGAACAATAGCAACCGCTGCTACTATTAATGCAATAGCGCAGGTAATGATTAATCGTGGCCGAGAAAGTGAAAAGCGGAGCAATCTTTCATCGTGTTTTTTGAGGAATAATACTAGTTTGCTCTCTTCATGTTTTTTGCTAATGGCCTTAGAGTTTAGCAAATAGCTGCACAAAGCAGGTGTAACAGTAAGCGATACAAATAGCGATGCAACTATGCTGGTGATGTATGCTATGCCTAGCGGCATAAATATGCGGCCTTCAATGCCCTGTAAATAAAATAGAGGTATAAAAACTAATACAACTATAATGGTAGCATACACAATGGAATTGCGCACCTCGCTGCTTGCTTCATATATGACTTTAATAATGGGAAGCGGCTGCGGTTTTTTAGAGTTTTCGCGTAATCGTCTAAAAACATTTTCTACATCCACTATAGCATCGTCTACTAATTCGCCAATGGCTATAGCTAGGCCACCTAGCGTAAGTGTATTAATAGAAATGCCAAAAGCCTTAAACACAAGCGCTGTAATAAGCATGGAAAGCGGAATGGCAGTGAGTGTAATTACTGTGGTTCTAAAATTTAATAGAAATAAGAACAACACTATTACAACCAGTATAAATCCATATTGCAATGCCTCTTCCACATTGCTTATTGAATTAACTATGAAGTTTTTCTGCTGAAAAATTGCAGGGTTGATAGTAACGTCTGATGGCAATGCAGATTTTAATTCTTCGCATGCTTTCACTACTTCATCTGTTAGGTCTACTGTGTTTGCACCCGGTTGTTTTTCCACAGTTAGTATTACAGCCGACTTACCATTTATGCCAGCATCGCCTCTTTTAGTAGCAGCGCCTTGGCGCACTTCGGCCACTTGGCTTAGCAGCACAGGCATGCCTTCTCTGTTGGTTATTACTGTGTTTTGCAAGTCTTCTATAGTGTGCGCCCTGGCGGTGGTGCGTATGAGCACTTCGCTACCATACCTATCAAAAAAACCACCGGTAGTGTTTTGATTGGATTGTTGCAACGCAGCATCAAGTGCCTCTATGGTTAAATGAAATTGCTGCAGTTTCTGTGTGGATATGAGCACCTGATATTGCATGCGTTCGCCACCTATAGGTATTACTTGCGATACGCCTTTTATGGCCATTAGCCTTCTGCGAATTGTAAAATCTGCAATTGTGCGCAGCTCCATAGCGCTGGTGCTGTCTGAACTTAAGCCAACTGACATTATTTGTCCCATAACGGATGTAATGGGGCCCATTACCGGAGTTATGCCGTTGGGCAATTTTACAGTTTGCAATTTTTCTGAAACCAGTTGTCTTGCGCGAAAAATATCTGTGTCCCAGTCAAACTCTACATACACAAGACCTATGCCTATAGCGCTGCTGCCTCTTACGTCCTGCACACCGGTGCTGCCATTGAGAGCGGTTTCTATTGGCAACACTACTTGTGTTTCTATTTCTTCAGGCGCCATGCCATTGGCTTCTAAAAATATAGTAACACGCGGTCTGTTTAAGTCAGGCAAAACATCTACTGGTAAGTGAAGTATGGTGTATGTACCATATACCAATATGAGTGCAGCCGTGGCTATAACAAACATTCTGTTCGCCAGAGAAAACCGTATTATCGAATTTAGCATAATAGAATTACGAAACAATAAGTAACATAAGTGCCAGCGCTATGCGCTGATTTATTAATCAATGTTGATGTTCGCTTTCAGCAGGGCGTGATGCATTTGGGTCGCCTGCTGTGGCTAGTATTACAAAGTCTGCTGTATACAATTTTCCTTTGTATTGAAACTGCAGCCACATTCTGTAAGTGCCTGCTGATGGTAGTGTAGCATGGTTGTGCAGTATAGTGTTTTCCACCTCTGGGTGCACGTGCATATAATTTTTGTTTACTACATCTATAGCTACCATGTGCCCTTTGGCACCCAGGTAATTGTCTAGTGTGTGCGCGTCTATTACTTTTCCTTTATTTGTTATTTCAACATCAAAGTGAATAGGCACACCACTTTCAAACTTGCCATGGTCTGCTTTTAGCTCCGCGGCTATGCCGTCAGGCGCTACATATTTAGTGTTTTCTTTTTCGAATGTTATAGCTTGTTTGGCAGTCCCACCAACGGTCAATGGAATTTTGCTTACCGTGTGCTTGCCGCCACTTGGCTGAAAGTCTGCAAAGGCATAATACGTTCCGCCTGAAGGAAATTTTTCATTTACAGAGTAGCTGCCATCGGCATTGTATTCAGGGTGTATGTGATCAAAAAAGCTTAAGTCATTGCTTACAACTATAAGATGAATTTTTTTCTCATGCACCACATCTAATGGAACCAGGGCTGTTGCATTGTTTTCTATTTCCGGTTTGAAAATTAGGCTAGCCTCTTTGCCTGATTCAAGCAACTCTGGATTAGAATGAAATTGCATGATGTATGTGTTGGCCGAAGCATTGTTTTTTATTTCTTCCAATGGCATGCCGCATTTGGTGCACTTATCGCCCTTGTGCCCTGTTACTTCCGGATGCATAGGACAGGCATAGGTGTGCTCGTGGCCATCGTGTTCATGTGCATCCATTTTATTTTCTGCAGTTGGTGTATTGCATGCTGCTGTGGCTAGTATTAGAACCAGCATAGCAATCGATTTAATTGTTTTCATTTTTTATTTGTGTTATTTAGTGGATATATACTTTTATAATTATTGATTGAGGTATATCATTTTCATTTGATAGGTGGCATTAATAACCACACGCTGATCTTGCTCTAAGCCTTTGGTAATGCTTATGGTAGAGCCATTCTCGTTTGCGGTGTTTACATATGCAAGCGAGTATTGTTCAGCAGTGTTTTTAATAAATACGGCAGACTTACCATCTATTTCAGTTATAGCAGATGTTGGAATTACAATGGCATTATTTTCGGAAGGAATTTGTAATCTTACAGTTACATATTCACCTATTTTTAAAACACCACCTGCATTATTCACTTCAAAAAGTACGTGCTGCGACTGATTGCTTTGATGCAAAGTTTGAGGAATGGCTAGTAGCGATGCAGCAACTGTTTCGCCTGCGGAGGTGCTTATTTCAAACTTATTTGCTGCGCTTACAAGTGCATTGGCATTTTCATACACCTGCGCATCTACATACACAATGTTTGGATTAATAATGGTGAAAAGTGTTTCGCCCGCTATGGCATTGGCTCCTATACTCCACGTGAAATTATCTACTACACCAGCAATGGGCGATTTTATTTCAACACGTGCAGCACTTTGATTTTTTAAAAGTTCTAAATTGTCTTTTGTGCGCTGGTATCGTGCAGTTGCTTCGTCCAGGTCTTTTTTAGAAATAATATCAGATATGGATTTTAATCTATCTAATTCTTTTTTGGCTACTTCTAGTTCTGCTTGCAAATTATTTTTTTCTGATAGCATGGCCATAGCGCTTGCTGCATCCATTGATCCTTCTATGGTTGCAAGGGTTTGCCCTTTGGTTACCTTGCTTCCTACTGATATGTTTAACGAAATAATTTTGCCAGATAGTGGAGCAGTGGCCAGTGCCTGACCTTGGCTACTTGGCAGCACGGTTCCGAAAAAGCTGATGGTATTAGTAGCACCACCCATCGCAATTTTTTGGGTAATCATATCAAATAAAAACTGCGTTTCTTTTGGCACCTCTATCGTCATACCAGTTGGTTTGTGGTTGCCGGCATCATGGCCTTCGTGCGCTTGAAGTGTGGTGGGCTGCATGGGCACAAGGGAGAATAATGCAAATAAACTGATGGCAGTGTGCCCCGCTTTTCCCAATCGCTGGAGTATGAGTAACAAAAGCATGCCGCCTATGAAGGAGATAATGATTAAGAACCACGTGGAGGTGTACCACTTGTTTGGCAATTCCTGGCTTGTAGGAGTTGTTTCTTTATCTACCTCTATGTTGTTGAGTAAAATTAAATCGGGGCCATTGGCTCCATTAATATTTACCACTAACGAATATGTTTTTTTTTCAGGAAATGTGACATGAACGGTCCACTCACCATCGCTGTTTTTTGCTACTTCAAGTGGTATACTTGAATCTTCTTTTATAGCTAATTGTAGTTGCGCATCATTAATTGGTGCATTGGTAGTATAGTCGCTCACAAAAAGTGTAAGGTGCGTTTCTTCACCTGGTTTTATCTGCTCATACCTAAGTAGGAGCTCATATTTGTCTGTGCTGGTTTCGGTGGTAAAGCTTGAACCCGTTTCTTTCGCGCCAGCGGTTGTGGCCTCTTCATCGTGGTCGGCATGCACACTTCCGTCAGCATGGGTGTGTTGTGCAACAGCACCAATTGTGGCGCACAGATAAATTAATACAACAATGGCCATAAAACATTTTTTCATCATTGTGCGGTTATATAGTTGAGTTGAATAATAGTTTGGTTGAGCTTATATATAGTATCGAAGTAACTCTGTTGCATGGAGTATGCTTGATTTAAGTTGTTTAAATGTGTTAAATAGTCAATGTTGCCTGCATCAAACATGCGCCCAGAGTTTTTTATAAGTTGGCTGTAGAGTGCAAGCCCGTTTGTTTCAAAATAGTTGAGCGAGGTTTTGTGCTGTCGGTATCGTTGTATGTTGGTGTTAGCCAATAGGGTTAAATTTTGTTCCTGCACACGTGTATTTTCTTCTGCAATTTGCAATGCTGTTTTAGCAGCTTTTATTTTGTTGTTGTATTGCCACCACCACAGAGGCAACGATATGCCCGCTCTTAACCTAAGGTTGTATGGAGTGTCGTGTCCCGCTTGATTTAAATAGCCCACCGCAAAACCAGGCAAGGCTTTCTGCTTTTCCAGAGAAACACCGGAGGAAGTATACTCTTCCTGCATCTTGTAATATTGAACAAAAATGGATGGCGCTGATACAAGTGAGTCCTGATTTAAAATGAATATTGGATTTAGATTATCTAACTCCTTTAACTCAGTCACTTTTATCTCCTCTTGTATGCCTGTATATACCCTCAGATTGGCAAGGGCTGAGGCAAGTTCAGCTTTAGCATCGTTATATATCACGCTCACATTGCCACGTTGTATTTGCGCATAAGTGTATAGGTTGGCATCTATTTCTCCGGCTTCAAATTGTCGTTTAGACACTTGCATTATTTGGTCATACACGCTATCGCGTGCGCTTAGCAATTTGGTTAACTGAGCGTAGTACTGCGCATTCAAATACACTTCGCTTACTTGTTTTGCTACATCTTTTTCTGTAAGCTCATGAGCTATCTCATTTATTTTAGTTAGTTGTTTGGCGCGGCTATGCTGACTGCTATATACCGAAGGAAAACTGAAGCTTTGTAAAACACCTATGGTCATAAACTGACCTGTGGGACTCTCTATGGTGAGGTCTGGATTGGGGATGTCAACCGAAGCTTTTTGCATTTGGTTGCTTTGTTCTATTTGCAATTGGGTAGCCTTAAGCTGAGGGCTATTAGTAAGTGTAAGCCGCACTGCTTCCTCAGCGGTTAGCTCTGTTTGCGAGAAACAAGGCAAGTACACACTCATTGTAAATGCTACAACGAAAATATTTTTGTAAAGCATGGATGACTAATTATTACATCTGAAATAAAAATTGTGTATACCAAAACACAACAGATTAGAACACTGCCCAAAAGGGTAGCAACGAAAGAATAAACTGCGACACTGCGCATTAACCCATATAGATAGGGGGCCCACGCAACAGTGTTGCGCTGATGCAGTTGCCACATCGGACTATGCCTGTATCTATGTAACAAGGGATGCTTTGTTTATGACTGAAAAATAAAAGATCTAGCACCTCACCTACATGATTAAATGATATAAGCACCTCACTTTCGCTTGAAGTGTATGAGGCAGGTTTTATATATCTTACATGCAAACCATCATCTTGATCCAGATGGCAATGATTGTGCTTATGGTGCTCGCTTGCACAAGCCCCTGGGCTTTCAATGGTTGCTGCTTGCTGCACAGAGGGATAAACATGAAATGCTGAATGCTTACCGTTGCAATGCGGAATAATAGAATGGAACAACACAATGCCGTATGCTAATAGCAACAAAACAATATTGATATGTGTAGTCCTTTTTTGCACTATGCGAATGTAGTTGACATTTTAGTTAATGTTCTATCACAAAGCTTTTTTGAACTGATGCCCCGCTGCTAGCAACTGCATGAAGGTGATATATTCCCGATTGCAATTCGCTGGTGGAAAGCACAAAGTCATTTTTGTTGGTAGCGCTTGTTTCGAAAATAATTTTACCGCAGCTATTGTAAAGCGTAAGCTGATAATTTTCTAATTCGCCCAAGCCACCAAAGCGAAGATTTATAAACTCTTGAGCAGGATTTGGCCATAGTGTAACTGTGGATGGTAACTCAAGTGCGTTCTCTATTCCTGTGGCAATATTTACTTGCAAGTATTGCACAGAGCCAATGCCCAAATCGCTGAAAACAATATGAAATGTAGAACCGTCAAATACCATGTGAGGCCTCATTTGATTGCCCTCCATATTTTCAGTTAGGTTAATTATGGTTTCACCAAGACCGTCAAAACCGCTAGTGGAGTAGGTGAAATAAATATTGCGCTGTGTTACTTCTATTTGTTCCCAAACTATACCAATAACATTGTTGCTTCCGGCAACTATGGGATAATTCTGTTGCACACTTCCTGTTTGTGGATATAGTTGCTTGGTGATTAACTCCCCTGTGCCTGTATCATAACTCGAGGCAAAAACGCGTGTGTGGTTTTCAAATTTGGTTCTAAACGCAGTGGTTAAACTTGTTCCATTCCAACATGCAGATGGGCCTGATGCAGGGCAGGCATTCAAAACCCAGTCGGTAGTATCCACATCCAATGGTGTTGGGTCTTGTTCTAATATGCTTGTGGAGTATGCCGCGTGTATGTCTCTTAAATTATCGTCATTGTTTCTAAATACTATTGCTTCTGCATAGGTATTTGTAGCTATGGAGGCCGGACAACAATCACACGCAGGTCCTGCTGCATCCATGCTTACGGGAAGCTCCGCACTAAACACTTCGCCATTGATGCTGCGCTTTATATACCACTCATGTCCGGCTTCGTTGGTTAATTGCATATAGGCTACTATGGGCCCTCCTGTTTCGCTATCCACACCCAATGCGGGTAGCCATACATCGCCTGTGCTATCTGGCGCATCTACTGCTATGGAGTCACTCCAGCTATTGGCATTGTCATCACTTTTTTGTAGGTATATAGGTCCATACATAGGAGTACCAAAACTTTGGTATACCACGTATGATTTATTATTGAAACTAACTATGTCTGGCCCACCCCAATCATAACTTATGCAATGAACGTGCGATGGATTAATTCTAATAGGGTAAGTGAAACCCGCACCGTTATTTTTAGAAAAATAGACAGCCATGCTGTCTGTATTATTCCAAATTACTAAGGGCAAATTATTTTCATCGAGCGCTATGCGCGGACGAATATTTCCCCAAGGGTTTTGAAACGCCACTTGCTGGGGCTCGCTAATAACTAACTGTGCGTTGCACACAGCTATGGCGAGCAGCAGTAGTAGTGAGGAAATAATTTTTTGAATCACGCTATTAGTTGAATTAATTGTTTAGTTCTTTTCAATACAAATTAGTTTCCTCAAAACTAATTGCTTTTGCTGCTCTATGCGAATAAAATAAAAACCTGAGGCTAAGCCGGAAGTTTCATAACTGATCAAACCGGATGATTGCTCGTTAAATTCATACACCATTTGGCCCATTGTGCTTATAATTTTTATAGCATATTTTTCAGTACTTTGTGGCAATTCAAAGTTTATTATTGAATTAGCCGGATTGGGATACACACGCAGGTTTGGCATGGTTTGTAATTCTATACCCACAATGTCAGTGGAAAATATCCATGTGAGATAAACTGGGTTTTCAGAATCAGATGTGTCCCAAATTTTTATTCGAATAACTCCGCTGCCCGCTGAGTGTGGAGTGAAATTTATACCGAAATAACCCAAACTATCTGCACCTAAATTTTGTGCTACAATAGCCCCGTTGGGTATGCCCAAGTAGCAAGTGCCAATGTCGCATAGGCTGTATTCCCAATCTTGAGGAATATCCGCTTCTACTTTTTCCCAAGCCATTTCTATTTCTCCACTTCCGTTGTTAAGTACATGTATATAATGACTTGTATATGCCTCTAGCGGTAAATTACTCACAAAAAGAGTGTCATTTTCTACTATGCTAAAGGATTGTGCACAAAGTGCTTTACTTACTAAGAAGCACAGCAATAGAAATGTTTTTATTGCGTATTTCATTTTTGAACAATAAAACGGGTTAAAAACTTACCGTTGAGTTTTGTGGCATAGCACCCGTTTGGCAGCGCGTCAGTATTTATTTCTATATTATTTTCTAAGATGGAATATTCAACCATTAAAAGTTTGCCCTCTGTATTATAAATTTCAATCGTTTCGCTGGGGGATAGACGCTGATTGCTGGTAATATTTATTACTCCTTGCGCAGGATTTGGAAACGGAAGTATTAAATTATCTTCTGTTAAATTCGTTATTGAATTAGGATCTACTACTGTAAAAGATCCCATCATGCCCTCATCCTCGTGATGTAGTAAGTGACAATGGTACATGTATGGAGTAATAGGATCAGCAAAGTGCTCAAACTTGGTAATAAAGGACACGGATTGCATAGGCATTACCAATACTACATCCTTCCAGCCTTGTTGTTCGGGCAATGGGGATGCACCATTAATGTCTATTAAGTAAAACTGAACATCATGTATATGAAAAGGATGTGCTATCTGGGTTTGATTGGTTATAGTCCATATCTCTATGTTGTTTAATGGAATTATTTCGTTTACTACATCCATATTAAATTGCACATTGTTTATGCCAAATGGACCCTCTACCATATTGGCCATGCCCATTTCCATGGGCGAAAGCAACATGGTGCGTTCTACGTTTACATCAGATTGATTCCAAGGCAACACCTCCACCAAAGATGATGGTATGGTAGTTATTGCATTGGTTGTTGGAGCCGTTACATTTATTTGAAGAAGACTAAAATTGGCCCCGTTAAGTGGGTTTTCATCATAGCCCGGCAGGGTAGCCATAGTTCCCACCGTTTGAGCACCAATAATTCCATTGGGCAATTCGCTCCCAAAATTCATGAGTGAAAATGATTCGCCTTGTAGTTCATTAAGGTTTATTAATATCTCTGTGCGTTCGCCAGGAGCTAACATGAGCCTGCTGGTTTCATAAGGTGTTGCTTTTAGTCCGCCATCGGTGGCTATTTGTGTAAATGTCATATTGTTAGAAAAGCCAATTTTGAAGCTGCGCTCTGATGAACCATTGAGCACTCTCAGTCTAACGACTTGGGCGGGAGCATCCAAGTATGGATTTACTGTAGCGTTCACCATCACCAATGTGTCAGCATGTGTGGCTATTTGAATTTGATGCAATACATCAAAGCTTTTTGTTTGGATAACAACTGGAAAATCATCTAATCCATATGAGCGAGGCAATTCTAAGGCTGCTTCTGCATCATCTTTCACTATTATCATTCCCGCTATTCCTTTAGATACCTGCAGGTCAGTTTTGTTTTCGCCATGCGGATGATACCAGTAAGTACCTGCATTATTCATTACGGTAAATTGTGGCGACCATGTGGCACCTTCAGCTATGGATTGGTGCGGGCCACCATCGTTCGCGGCAGCCACATGTAGGCCATGCCAATGCATGGTAGTAGAAGTACTTAAATTGTTTGTGACATTTAGCTCTACCTCTTCGCCTTTATGCAGCAATAGGGTTGGTGCCAAAATGTTACCATTAACACCATAAGTAGGCGTATTGATCCCGGGCCAAAACTGGGTAGTGCCAGCCTGTACCTGCAAATCAAAAACAGGACCTTCTAACAAGGGTGGTATGGCTAAAGGTGATTGTGACTTAGCATAAGCAGTCACTACCATGAATAAAAACGTGGTAATTGTTTGTTTCATTTTTTTTAGCTCGTGTATCATGAACAAGCAGAATAGAAAGAAAACTATTCTGCTTGTTCTGTAATTTTTTTGAAAAATTATCTAACCACACTCACTCGTTCGGTCAAGATCAAATCCCCCACCTGAGAGCTTATTAAATAAACTCCATTTGCCAATTCATTTACCGGTATAGCTAATTTCGAATTAGTGGCCGTGTATTTTGTGGTTTGTTGAACCAATACACCGCTGGTGTTGTAGATAGTTACCAAGGCATCATTCACCGCTGTGTTGTATGTAAGCTGAAGCAAATCTGTTGCAGCCATGTAGCTGGCGGTAAATGAGGTAGAAGCTGTATTGGCAGACGCAACGGTTAGTGGGCTAGAGGCAAAGAAATCGTCCACTGCCTGATGCACCAATGCATCATCGCCTGAAGAATATCCAACTTCGGAATAAATAATTTCGTGATTGGCACCTGCAAGTACTACTATAGTGGGCATGCCAAATCCTCCGTAATAAGCCACCATGTCCGCACCATTAGTAAAGGGTTTGGAGGGAAAACCATGGGAGGTAACCCAATTAGAAACCGTGGCGCAGCTGTAGCTATTATTGAATCCAAAATGATACCAGTCCACATGGCCAGGATATGCAGCTTGTAGCTCGTTGAAGTGAGGCAGCAGTGCATTTCCCGCATTAATGCATGGGTTGCAATTGGTCATAAAAAACTCAAGAATGACAACATTGTTTTGTTCTAACACCTCATAAAGATGAATGTTGTTTCCATTGCAATCATCTTGCGTAAAGTCCATAGCCACTGTTTGAGCTTTCATGCCAATAGCGACAACCATTAAAAGTGCTAATGTGTAAAAAATTTTCATGTTGTATGTGTTTTATTATTTGGTTTTTGAGAATTATTTAATTGACTATATATATGTAAAGGTATGATTTATTATTATTTGAATGAATGATAAATGTTAGTTAGACAAATTACTTTAAATACCACCTAAATCCTACATACCCCATTCTACCAAACACAGGGCCCCACACAAGCGAACCATCAAAATATTCGCTCTGTGGATTTTCTGATAGTATTATGGCATCGTGTATTACAAAGTTGGTTAGGTTTTCTCCGCCTATGTAAAGCTCCATGCCTTTTTTAAACGCATAGGTGACTTGCGCATTTAGCTGAAAAAACGGATTGCTGTAGGCGCTTGTATGCGGCATTGAATGATCAGTAACGCCACCAGATGTGGGCAATCGTTTTTTACTTACCCACGACAAGGTGGCATCAAATCGCCAATGCGCACCATTGTTTTTTTCTTTAGTGGCGTAGGCTAAATTGGTAAACGCTCTGTGTTTATTCAATAGCGGACGGTCCAATAGCAATGAGTCATATTGGGTTTTAGCATCGAGCCATCTGTAGGCCAGGCGCCACTCCAGGCGCTTTATGGGCGACCATTGCATTTCTATTTGTGCACTGTTGCTATAGCTTCTGCCATTCAAATTATAAAACCTTACTATGGATGCACTTTCAATATCCATTACTACCTGGTGTGTAAATTGTGTGTTAAACACATCTGCACTTATCACCGCCTCGCGATGATTTAATTTGAATTTGTGTGTAAACAAAATGCCTGAATTCCATGCGGATTCTATGTCCATGCCAAACAAACCATTGGCATTGTTGCCCTGCAAAAAGATATTTCTGTTGCTGGCAAGTATGCCCACATTGTCCATCAAAAGCGATGGTGTTCTATAACCACGGCCGGCTAAAAATTTAATAGAGGTTAAATCAGTAATGCTGTATCTAACGTGCAGCCTTGGTGTAAACAAGAGTTTATAAGTGTTGTGATAGTCCAGCCTAACGCCTACTATGGCTACAAGCTTTTCTTTCATGTTCCACGTGTATTCCGAAAATACGCCTGCTACTTTTTCTGTTTTATTCAGCGACAATGAGTTTAAGCTAATAGGAGGAAACTCATTGAAAAAAAGTCTTTCTGTATAATCATCATACAGGTAGCTGGCACCAGAAGTTATTTTATGACTGTCATTTTTTATACGTGTGGCAAAAAGTAAATTAGCACGTGCGCTAATCTGTTTGCCGCTGTATTGTCTATATCCGTAATTGCCCGTTTGGTTGTGAATGCTACCGCTTAGCTGCGACCCAAAACTTTTCCAGTTTTTTTCAGAAAATACATATCCGGTTTTAGCAGTTACATCATACCTATCGGTAGTCACGTTTACTCCCCATAGTTGCGACCGTATTTCATCTAACGGATCGTAATTTAATTTTCCGCTCACATTGTTTATGTGTGTATAAGCTGCTGCGTATTGTCCGCCTAAACCGCCATTGGTTTTAAGATGCCACTCGTTGCGCAGTATTATGTTGTTGAATAAGGGGTTGTCTAAAAAACCATCGCCATTGTGATCGGTTCGCAATTGGCTCATGGCAGCGTGAGCTAACAATACAGGACTTAACCGAATTTTATGTTTACTCTCTTGTGCTTCTTGTTCTTTAGGTGCGGCAGGTTTCCAAATCACATTTAGCTCCATGCGGCCACCGCTGCCACCATAGCCGTTTATAGCTAGGTGCTCTGCGTTTTCAGGGTTTTTGTAAGCTACATTTATTTGTCCGGTTATGCTCTCAAATCCGCCCAACACACTTCCAATACCCTTGGCTATATAAATATTTTTTACCCAGGTACCCGGCACATACGTAAGGCCATATGTGCTTGCTAGTCCACGCACAGCGGGCATATTGTCAAACATCATTTGAGTGTATTTGCCATCTAAGCCAAGCATTTTTATTTGTCTGGTCCCTGTTATGGCATCGGCAAACGAGGCATCAATGGAGGCATTGGTTTCAAAACTTTCGCTCAAGTTGCAGCACGCAGCTTTGCACAATTCTTTTTCGCCCAATACCTGAAACAGTTGTGGATTGCGCCCTGTAATATGCGTAGCCGGCACATCACCCTCTATAAGCACTGTAGGCCCTGTGGCCGACAGATTCATTTTATGGTTTATTACTTGTTGTTGGGTGTATGGCACAGTGTCGCTTTTATAACCCACGTAGGAGAATATAAGTGACGAAGATTGAGCAGGCCTTGTAGTTTCAAATTTTCCACCACCATCGGTTATGCTGCCTATGTTGGTGCCCATCCATACTACAGCTGCACCAGCCAAAGGCTCGTTTGTTGCGGCATCCGTTACTTTACCTGTCACAGTTTGTGAGGCACCCAATAGCGAGCTCAATACAAAGAGAGAACAGATGAATTGTTTTAAGTACATCGTTTAATGTTTTTCTAATTCACGGTATTTGCAGCAGCTATGTGTGCGGGCATATTGTTCTTCCGTGCACTTGGACTTTGCTGTGTCATAACCGGCATCGTTCAGCAGTGCGTGTATTTGTTCTTCGCTTATTTTAGATGGTTTGTAGGTTACAGTGAGAGTATTGGTTTCCAAAATGTAATCGGTAGCTACTACACCCTTAGTGTCCATTGCCTTTTCTATAGTAGCTTCACAAAGGCCGCAAACGCCTGCTACCCAAAATGAAGTGGTAATTGTTTTTGGTTTTTTTTGCTCTGGAGTAAAAGCCATTGTAACAACGGCAAGCAAAATCACGCATGTTTTTTGAATGTGTTTCATTATGAAAAATGTTTTTATTATATGGAATTAAAATGATTGGGGCGCGCATGCAATAAAAAAATAATGCAATAGCGCAATGCTCGCCAATTAATTATTTTGGTGCGAGTGCAAAGGACTTAATAATGAAAAACTAGGCGTAATAAATAAGGGAAGAATGCTGCAGAAACAGCCGCAATTTTTGCTTCTGCGCGGTAGGATGCACCGCTATGGCAGGCGATTTTGAAAGCACTGTTAATAGAGGCACAACAGACTCTTCATTCACAACAGCTTCACCAGACACATATTTGAAATAACTTATGCAGTGCTCGTCTTTTATAATTAAATCGAGCAAATTGTCACTGCAACAATTTTTGGCAACGGTGTTAGACTCTTTATGCGCAGCAGTGCGGCAGCATGGGTCGTAATTAGCAGCAACGCATACACGTGTGAGCTGGCCACAGCAATAGTGCATATGCACATGCACACCTACTGTGAGCAACACATACATACTCAAAAGCGATATGGCCAAAAATTTTCTCAACAGTACAAAAGTATGTTTTAAAATTTCATTATACTATTTTTGAATGCTAAATAATTGGAATTCTACAATTTAAAATCCGATCACACCTCCTCAACCTCCATTTTCTTATGTCTGAATATCCTTTCATTCCATACCAACCCGACATTTTTTCGGCTAATGAATCCATAAGTCGTTCTACAGAATTTTATGTGGAAATGAATAAAAGAAGAACTGTGCGCGACATAGCTGATAAGCCCTTGCCACAGGGTGTGCTGGAGTCCATAATTGCCACTGCTGGCACCGCTCCAAGTGGCGCCCACAAGCAGCCATGGACTTTTTGTGTGGTCACCAATAAAGAGTTGAAAAGTGAAATTAGAAAAGCTGCTGAACAAGAAGAAAAGGCAAACTACCACCAACGCATGAGCGAAGAATGGTTGCGCGATTTAGCTCCTTTGGGTACTGACGAGCACAAAGAGTTTTTAGAAACAGCACCGGCTTTAATTGTAGTGTTTAAGCGCATTTACGAAATAGAAAGCAATGGACATAAACACAATAATTATTATGTGCAGGAGTCCGTTGGTATAGCTTGTGGGCTGCTCATAGCGGCTATACATCATGCAGGACTGGTGTGCTTAACACATACCCCAAGCCCCATGAATTTTTTAGAAAAAATACTGAACCGACCACAGAATGAGCGGGCCTTTTTGCTTATACCGGTTGGATATGCGTCCGAAAACGCCAAGGTGCCCGACATAACCCGAAAAAGGCAGGAAGAAGTAATGGTAAAATATGAGTAAAACTAGCTTTTGTGGTACAAGCCAAGTACAAAACACAAGCTAAGTGCTATATTTATCAATGGGTTGAGTGTTTTTGTGGATTCACAAAACGACTTTAGAAAAAAAAATTTGCACAGGTATAAAAAACTTTACTTTTGGCCGCGCATTTTTAACCCAATTAATACATTTCAAAATGTCAGAAGTAGCAAAGAAAGTAACCGCCATTATAGTTGATAAACTTGGCGTTGACGAAGCAGAAGTAACACGCGAGGCAAGCTTCACCAATGATCTTGGTGCAGACTCTCTAGACACAGTGGAGCTTATCATGGAATTTGAAAAAGAATTCAACATTGCCATTCCGGACGATCAGGCAGAAAAGATCGCTACAGTTGGCCAGGCCATCGAGTACATTGAGGGCAACACAAAATAATTAGTTTCAGAAAAAATAGTAGAGGCGCATTAACCCTGCGTCTCTACCTTTGAAACAATTAGATTTTTTTAGGGTATATCAATCACTATCATTTATGCAACTAAGAAGGGTAGTAGTAACAGGATTAGGTGCACTTACACCTCTTGGCAATACGGTAGATTCGTATTGGCAAGGCCTTGTCAATGGGGTAAGTGGAGCCAATATGATAACCCGATTTGATGCCTCTAAATTCAAAACCCGTTTTGCCTGCGAGCTCAAAGGATTCAATGTAGAAGACTACATAGACCGCAAAGAGGCGCGCAGAATGGACCCTTACACTCACTATGCTCTGGTAGTTGCCAAAGAAGCCATATTAGACTCTGGTTTGGATCTGGAAAAAACAGACAAAGACAGAGTAGGCGTTATTTGGGGCTCCGGTATTGGTGGTTTGCTCACTTTTCAAGAAGAGGCTATGGCCTTTGCAAGAGGCGATGGCACTCCACGATTCAATCCCTTCTTCATACCTAAAATGATAGCGGATATAGCCTCTGGTCATATCAGCATTATATACGGTTTTCGCGGTCCTAACTACACCACTGTTTCAGCCTGCGCATCGTCTAACAACGCCATTATAGATGCATTTAACTATATCCGATTGGGTAAGGCTGATGTATTTGTAACAGGAGGTAGTGAAGCTGCAGTAACAGAAGCTGGTGTAGGTGGTTTTAACGCATGCAAGGCACTTTCAGAAAACAACGACAA
>JANOXJ010000297.1:0-2598 GCA_031418455.1 Flavobacteriales bacterium
ATCGAGCAGGGTTTTCATCACCTGGTTAGTCATCCGCAGCAAAGCGATGAGCTCAACAGAATAATAAAAGACGCAACAGATGAGTTAAACTATCAGGTTTTGAAAATAGACTCGCACAGTTTTCCTGCAGGCTCGCCACAGTTGCTAGAGCATTACAAGTCTATATCGCACGACACACAGCGCAAAAGTTTAGAACTTTTGTCGCGGTTGCAAAAAATTCAACAGTTAGAAAATCCACGTTTGAAAAGGCTTTAGGAGATATACCTTCTGTCGTGGGGTATTCACGTTGCAGATGGTATTGTTGATAATGCTCTAGGGCGAATAGGTTCAAATATTCGTTCTTTTGCAGCACTAATTTTCAACACCCTAATGCAAAGATTATTTACCATTTTATTCATTACTATTCAATTTGTAGCCCATGCACAGCCCATGCAGCAAGGTGGTTGTGTAAGTTGGAATTTGCCTGCTAATACCACTGTTTGTTCTTCGCAAAACGTATTTTACTTGACGGGAGGTACTCCCTCAGGTGGCACCTATTCAGGCGCAGGTGTGTTTGATGGATTGTTTTTTCCAAGCCTTGCAGGTGTAGGTGTGCACACAATTACTTATACCGTTAATAATGGCAATTGCAATGGCACAGCCACAGGCACCATTCAGGTAATAGCTCCTGAACCCATTATGCTCAGTGGCGATTTTGAATTGTGCATAGGAGAAAGCACTACTATAACCGCATTGAATGGAAATGATGTGGAATGGAGCGACAACAGCATGGGCCAAACGGCTACTTTTAGTCCGCAGGCTACTGACACGTATACAGTGTATGCGTATGACGATAATAATTGCCTTAGTTCAGATGATTTTGAAATAGTAGTGAATGCACTACCATCAATATTTATTTCAGGTAATACAGATGTGTGCAACGGATTTTCTACCACGCTCACCGCATTGGGTATAGAAACTTACAGCTGGAGCACAGGTGCCACAGAGGCAACTATAGAATATACTCCCGCCACTACAGGCAGTGTGTGCGTGAGTGGAATGGACAACAATGGTTGTATTAGCAGCCAATGTGTTATGGTCGCTTTGCACAACGAACCTCAAATATCCATAGCAGGCGACAACCAAATTTGTATGGGAGAATCTACACCACTGCAAGCCTTGGGGGCTACACAATTTTTGTGGAACAACAATAGTCAGGCAAATATTCTAAATGTATCGCCCATCACCAATACTGTTTATTCTGTAATAGGTACTGATGGTTTTGGGTGCGAAGGAAGCGCAAGCGTTTTGGTAACTGTAAATCCAAATCCGGTGGCTGTTATACAAGGCATGGCAGAAGGCTGCGAGCAGGAAAGTATAGAGCTAATAGGCTCAGGTGCCAGTAGTATTTTATGGAGCAATGGCAGCACCAGCATTGCAGCCAATTTTGTTTTAGTGCAAAATGAAATAATAACATTGACAGTCACCAATGAATTTGATTGTTCTGATGAAACAAGCATCAGCACTGTAGTACATCCATTGCCTGAAATAAGTATTGAAGGCAACTTTGTTTTTTGCGAAGGTGATTCAGTAATGCTAACTGCTGTGGGCAATGCGAATTTTTTATGGCAAAATGGAAGCACACAAAACAATGTGAGTTTTGTAGCTGCGGATTCTGAAATAATAACCTTGGTGGGCACTACAGCATTTGGCTGTGAGGCTATAGCCTCACATGCCATAGAAGTAAATGCCGCGCCAGATATGGCCTACACGGGCAACGCCACCGTATGCCCAGGCGAACAAGCGAGCATTGAAGTAAGTGGAGCTGCAGGCTACCTGTGGAGCAATGGCAATAGCACCAATAGTTTTACCTATACACCTGCGCAAAATGAAATACTTACTATAGTGGGCACTTCGGAATTGGGTTGTCAAGACTCTATAGCGGTGGACATAATAGTATTTGACGCAGGCGATGTTTTTATAGGTGGCAACATAACGCCTTGCCCTGGCGACACTATCATATATACTGCCATGGGAGCCGACACGTATTTGTGGAATGCAGGCGATGCAGGCAGCAGTATAATTTATGTAGCCAATGCTGATACCACTTTTGGAGTTTTGGGAACCAGCTCGCTAGGCTGCTCTGCTTATGCGGAAATACAAATAGCATTGGCCACTTTTCCGGAGGTGACTATAGCCGGCAACAGCGAACAATGCGTGGGAGTGGAACTAATTCTAATAGCTGATGGCGCACAAGATTATATATGGAACAACGGAAGTATAAACGATACACTGCTGGCGGTAGCATCGGTAGATACACTTTATAGCGTTGTTGGTTATAACGCGTTTGGCTGTGCCGATACAAGTTATCACATCTTAGAAATTTTACCACAGCCTCTCGTTACTTTCAGCTTAAGTCAGGATACACTATGCACACTTAGTGGCCCTATAGTGTTGCAAGGCAGCCCTGCCGGTGGCATATTTGAAGGAGATGGAGTAACCGGCAATACACTAAGCGCTGCTGCATTACCAGCAGGCATTGCTATTGTTACTTATAGCTATACAAACGATTTTGGTTGTATGGCAGTAGCCAATGATAGTATAGTAGTAGAAATTTGC
>JANOXJ010000298.1:0-3339 GCA_031418455.1 Flavobacteriales bacterium
TAGCATGTATTCATTTATATATCTTTCCATGTGTGGCCCTTCCACACCAAAGGTCATAAAAAGTGCAGCGCGCTCTTGTTCTTCATCCAACTTCATAAAAGCCGGAATTCTATTTTCCAAACTAGAATTATCAATAGAAAAATTCTTTAGTCCCTTTAAGCGAACCGTATTACCGCTATGCAACGTCCTTAAATTCCAGGCAGCAACATCGCCCGCCATAGTATCTAAAAATTTGGATTTACCTGTGCTATTTAAGTGCGACCCAATTTTTATTTTAAGTCCTCCACTAAAGTGTGCATGGTCTTGTAAATAAATGCCCATGCGTATAAGATTATATTGGCCTTGCCAGTCTGGCCCAGTGCCAAACTCTCTATCCACACAGTCTCTGTGAAAGCCGCGTGAACCAGTGCCTAGCTGATAGGTGCTATCGCCAAAGTACACTAGGCTATCGGTATTTAATATATCCTTTGCCATTTGTACTATGCGTGGATCTAGCAAAATATGGCGCAACAATTTTTTGCTCAGCAAATCACCTTTGGCATATTTAGCTTTTGTTTTAGCCACCTGGTGAGTAATGCCTGCGCTCTGGTCCAAAAGAAACTGCGCTGTTACTTCATTGCGCATATGCACAATTTCCTCAGCTCTAAAAACTCCTTGTTTCAAAGCATAGCCTGTTTTATTAAATAATTCGTATGGCTTCATCCTTTAGTTTTTCTTTTGTTCAATATGAGAATTAATGGCTTTTAATTCGGGATGCCTGTTCATTAAACTTTCTATTTGATCAAACATCATTTCGTGTGCAGCATAATCCGTAATTAATTTTTCAATGAGTATAAAATCATCACGCTCATCCACACAAAGCCTTAAATGACTATTGTTTGGCTCCTGCGCTAGATTGAGCAACTTCACTCTGCCAGATTTATTTTCCCATATATACGGAGTTACGTGTTCCAAATCGTTTTGCTCAGTGGCGTTCGCATATGCATCCTGCAACTGGTCCATCGAAAATATTTCGAAATCGAAACCTCTGGCATAAGAACGTGGAAAGCAATTGCTCACGTATGCATGTTTGCTGTTTTCATCCCTATACATTTTTAGACCCTTTGCTATAAGGCCTGCATCTATAAGAGGACAATCAGATGTTACGCGCACTACAATATCAGGATGATATTTTTTTGCTGTTTCAAAAAATCTTTGGAGCACATTGTGTTCCGATCCTCTGTAGCAAGGCACACCTTCCTTTTCGCAAAATGCCTGCACAGCATTGTCCTCCACATTGGTGGTAGTAGCTACCACCACCTGCCAGTCAGTATTGTGCAATCTTTCCAGGTGATAATGGAGAAGAGTCAAATGATTTATCTCCAATAAAATTTTACCGGGCAAGCGCGTGCTTGTCATACGTGCTTGTGTGATTACAAGAATTTTTTCGGACAGCGGCATGTGTAAAATTTATTATTTAAATCTCCAAGCTATAATGTTGCTGCTGTTTAGCGGCACAAGACCAAACACATCGGTCTTCAATTCCAATATTTCTATGTCAGGCTGTGATTTAAGCAAGTCAATCAAATTGCGGTTATAGTCATTTAGTTCTATGTACTTATTTCTAAGCAAGCCTATCAATGATGTTCTTTCCTTTACAAAAGAAGGCTCTATATGCACTACATAATTTATTTTTTCCTTTTGCGTGCGCAGTGCATTCACTATAGGTGCAGCATCGGGAATTTGTTCTATGCTATGCACGGTAAACACAGTGCTATCAGGCCGTATAAGACTATAATCATCTGAGTTGTAGTAATTAAATTTCACTACATCTTTCCCCAATTTGTTAGCCAATACCACTGCGTTTTCAGAATACTCGCCACCATAACACTCACCACTTAGCAAATCCAAATTGAATCCATAACCACAACCCAGTTCACACATTTTGCCAGAGGCATATGGTGCCAGTGTACTTTTTATAAGTTGATAGTAGCGCTCGCGCAAATCAGCTACCGTTGTTTTGTAAATAATATCGCCAATAGAAATAACCACCTTACCTGTATTGGGATCCAAGCCTGCCAGTTCAAATTCCTTGCGCTTATACTCTTCCATATTGGCGCAGTTTTGGGCTAATAAGGTTTTGTATTTATCTAAATTGTATTCGTTTTCTACCTGATTTATGTCGCGCGTCTTCTGAAAAGTGTCAAGGCCCAAAATTCTTCTGGTCCATGCATTGGCGCTACCAAAAAAATCGTTGATGGATAGTTGTTCTAATTCGCTCAATGTGGCCTCATTCATAGTCTTTCTCAATATTACTTCGTTTCGTCCACTTGTTGTTTTATCAGTTCTCTTAAGTCCATCACGCTCACCCATTCCGTGTTTTCGCCTGAGCTATAATGGAAACCTTCAGCTACTTTTTTAGCAGCGAATTTTTTAATAAAATCGTCCAACTTAAATACTGGTACCTGCGGCAAAATCGCATAATATTTTCCTAAGTCGTAGGTGGTAAATGAATCGGACGAAGTAATCATTTCTTCGTGCACCTTTTCGCCTGGGCGAATGCCCACTACCTCCTGCTTGCAGCCTGGGGCAATGGCTTCCGCCACATCTGTTATTCTATAAGAAGGAATTTTAGGTACAAATATTTCGCCACCCATGGCGGTTTCCAATGCGTGCAGCACCATGTCCACTCCCTCTTGCAGGGATATATTGAATCGGGTCATGTTTACATCTGTTATAGGCAGCACACCTTCGCTTTTTTTCTTCATAAAAAAAGGAATAACCGAGCCGTTGCTTCCCATTACATTGCCATATCGCACCACCGAAAAGGTAATGTTTTTTTTGCCCTTTATGCCATTGGCAGCTACAAAAAGTTTGTCGCTTACCAGTTTAGTAGCGCCATAAAGATTTATAGGAGCCGCTGCCTTATCGGTGCTCAGAGCTACTACACGTTCCACATCAGTTTCCAGGGCTGCGTTTATCACATTCTCAGCACCCATTACGTTCGTTTTTACACATTCCATAGGGTTGTACTCTGCTATGGGTACGTGTTTCATGGCGGCTGCATGAATCACGTAGTCAATGTCCTTCATAGCCCTGCGCAGGCGCTCATAGTCGCGCACATCGCCTATAAAGTAACGCAGGCAGTTATAGGTAGCATGCGGAAACTGTTGCGACATTTGAAACTGCTTCTGTTCATCGCGGCTATAAATCACCAGACGTTTCACACCCGGCCATTTTTCCAATATGTTTTTAGTAAGGTGCACACCCAGCGAGCCGGTGCCACCGGTTATTAGTATGGACTTGCCATTTAAGTCGAACATTCTATCTTTTTTATTTCAGAATTTATGTGTGTCAAAA
>JANOXJ010000299.1:0-1522 GCA_031418455.1 Flavobacteriales bacterium
ATAGCGCTGCTCAAATTAATAATGCATAAAATGATGCTGCATGAGCAGCGCGAGCCAGGCAGCGTGTTCGACCATGATTTTATACACGCGCATACCGAGAACTATGATGCATTCTTGGAAGAGTTAAAATCGCTTGATATAAAAAGAGCATATGACGACTGTGGCATTTCTGAAGCGCAGATAGATGAGGTGGCCAATTTGTTGTGTATGAAAAGTAAATTTATTACCTGCTGGGCTATGGGACTTACGCAGCATAAACATGCTGTAAACAATATTCGAGAAATAGTAAATATGCACCTGCTGCGTGGTGCTGTGGGCAAGCCTGGTACAGGTCTTTGTCCGGTGCGCGGGCATAGCAATGTGCAGGGTGATCGTACTATGGGCATATACGAAAAACCAAAGCCTTCATTCTTAGACGGCCTGGACAAAGCATTCAATATGAAATCGCCTCGCGAGCATGGCTACGATACAGTGGAGTGCATAGAAGCTATGAATGAAAATAAGGTGCGAGTGTTTTTTGCCATGGGAGGCAATTTTATTTCGGCTACGCCTGATAGTGAGTTTACCGGCAAGGCCATGCAGAAATGCAAGCTAACAGTGCAGGTTTCTACCAAACTCAATAGAGCGCATTTGGTAACAGGCGAGCATGCGCTTATTCTTCCTTGCCTTGGCCGCACTGAGCGCGACATGCAAGCATCAGGCGAACAATTTGTAACGGTAGAAAACTCTATGGGTGTTGTGTCTTCTTCCAGAGGTAATCTGGAACCTGCTTCGGCATATCTTAAAAGCGAACCTGCAATAGTGGCTGAACTTGCTACCATTGTGCTTGGCGAGTTTAACCCAATTGATTGGAAAGGTGCTGCTGAAAATTATGACAGAATAAGAGAGCATATTGAAGCTGCTATTCCTGGCTTTGACAATTACAATGCACGTGTGCGCCAACCCGATGGTTTTTATTTGCCCAACGGACCGCGCGTTGGCAAGTTTACCACCGATAATGGATTGGCAAAATTTACCGCAAACGCACTTCCAAATGTGACGGTGAAAAAAGGCAGTTTAATAATGATGACCATACGCAGTCATGACCAATATAACACTACTATATATGGACTAGACGATAGGTACAGAGGCATTAAAAATGAGCGCAGAGTAGTGCTTATGAATGCTGATGATATGCATGCACTTGGACTTAAAGAAAAGGAACTGGTAAATCTTGTGGGCGAATACAATGGTGTAATTCGCAGAGCCGAAAAATTTCATGCGCTTAGTTTCAGCATTCCTAAAGGCTGCACCGCTGCATATTTTCCTGAGACTAATTGCCTGGTACCCATTGACAGTTTTGCTGATGAAAGTAAAACACCTGTAAGCAAGTTTATTGAAATAAGAATAGAAAAGATATAGTATGTTTAAGGACAAGTATCTTCTTCTAACTTTTTGTCTTTCATGTATTGTTGCCTTTGCATTTTTCGGTCCGTTGCTTTTGTCGCCTAATTCATATGTCTTTAGCAAAGGTGGCGATGGA
>JANOXJ010000300.1:0-1652 GCA_031418455.1 Flavobacteriales bacterium
ACCAAGTTTCTCTGGACCCAGTTCCACATATATACCGGGCGCACCATCGGCCTTTTTGCCATCGCGCGATATGGCTGCTGAGGTAAATAATTTATAAGGACTTTTGTCTTTTGCAAATCGAATATCGCGATTGATTCTAAAAATAGCCTGACTGGGTGTAATAGCAATCTTCTTGTCGTGCTTGGCCATTTCTTTTATTAGGTCGCCCACAAATATTTCCATGGGTTTTTTCACCACGCTCTCATAGCGCTTTTTATTGGCTGCAAACCAATCGCGGTTGTTATTAGCCGCAAGGTCTTTAAAGAACTGCAAAAAATCAGGTGCGAAGTATTTCATGTTTTTTACTTGTTGAATTATTGATTTGGAGAATTGATGATTTAGAGATTAGTTAGTAAAAATTCTCAAATTAATTTTTCTCTTTATCCCATCTTCTCGCGGCTGAGCCGAGACGAGTAATCTCTAATCTCCTATCTATTTTTCCACTTTATAAATATGTATTTTCTCCAATGCATTTTTATCATTCAGTCTGTTCAGCAACTTGTCGAACCAGCCTGCTTCTATGGTGGTGGCATAGGTAAGCGAAGGAACAAGTTTTTGTATGCGTGCTACTCGTGTTTCCAACTGAGCATCGTCATAAAACAAATAATAATTGGGCGCAGGTTTTTTGTGAAGAAGGAGACTGTATTGTTCCTGTTGCTGGGGGAAACTTGCTATTACTTCTTCCACATTGGTATCATTGTTCCAATAGTAATACATAGGCCATGTGTGACCGCTGTAAAACTGTGGCGGCATACTAGCGCCATCGCTATGTGTGGTTTCGCGCACAAAGTTGGCACAGTCGCCCTGCTGGTATAAATAGAGCATGGCCTCTACCCTTGCCTTTTTGCTATATGTAAAACAGAACACTAACATACCCGCTATGTTTATTACCCAAAAGAATGTAAAGCAACCCCGCAAGAGTTGTTTTCTGTTTTTCCAAAATTCTGAATTAGCTACAAAATCGTTCCACCCTATTACACCCAGCATGACTACAAAGGGCAGTGCAGGCAGTATAAAGCGCTCTTGCCTGTTAGGATACAGTATGTGAAATATTAAAAAACCAACAACAGGAATAAATATGATGGCTTGCTTTTTCCATTGTTTGAAAAAACCAAACAACAAAAACAAACTTACTGGTGGCAGAATGTACAGTGCTATAAAACTTAAATAGGCAAATGGCGAACCAGGATAGTTGTTGGCATTTTTGCTATTGTATTCGAAGTAACCGCGCAGGTGCTGAAAAGGCTCGCCACCCCACAGCAACACATCGTCTATTTGTGTAACAAAAAATGCAAAAAACGAAATAACACCAAATACAAAAGCCGATAAAATTCCACGTTGCAATAGCAACATAAAACCTACAAGGGCCACAAGCAAGCCTGTTTGAAAACGCAGACCCACAGCCAAACCCATGACAAACGCAGCGCCTAAAAATTTAGGATTGAGCAAATCATTTTTCCAATTTGCTGGAGCTATTATTTTATATCCATCGCCTCTGAATTGGAAATTGGACAGCAACCACCAAAAGCCTATAAGTAGCGGTGGCATGCACGTCATCTCCACCAAATTGCGCACACTAAAGTTGGGCATTATAGCCAACAGTGCCAACAATA